>NZ_JBHTSF010000103.1:6447-31951 GCF_042795295.1 Streptomyces sp. NPDC056486 | reverse complement strand
CCGCTCGTTCTGAGCGGCGCCCCCATCGGCGTATGTGTGCGTCGTGCGTCTTGCGGCAGTGGCTAGGCGGCCGCGTAATCGTGGATGTCCTTGACCACCGAGAAGCCAAGACCGTACGCGCTCATGCCGCGTCCGTACGCGCCCAGGTGCACGCCCTCCTTGGTGGACCCGGCGAGCACCCAGCCGAACTCGGACTCGCGGTAGTGGAACGAGGTCGGCACCCCGTCCACGGGGAGCGAGAGCGTCGACCAGTCATCGCCCTGCAGGTCGTCCGCGAGGACCCAGGCCGTCTCGGTCTGCTGGTCCAGCCAGTCGTCGCGCAGGCTGTGATCCATCTGGTTGGGCCAGGTGAAGGACAGCAGCCCCACTCCGGCGAGCCAGGCCGCGGACGACACCGAGGTCGCCTCGAGCAGGCCCGTGCCGTCCGGGCTGTGCCGCACCGGGTTGGCCGCGACGGTCACCACGGCCGCGAAGCGCTCCTTGTCGCTGTTCCCGAAGGGTCCGTCACTCCGTACCGACGGCTCATCGCCGTGCCCGATGGAGCCGTGCTCCACCGCGCCGTCCGCGGCGGTGCCGACCTGCATCAGCCAGCGCTGCCCCGTGAAGGCCTCGTCGAGGCCGTACCAGGGGAAGGGCGCCAGCAGATAACTGTCGACCGTGCGCCGGGCGGAGGGCGTCGCTTGCGCGCCGCCGTCCGCGGCCGGCGCCTGTGCGCCTACGCGACTTGTCGTCTCCATGTACCCGGCCGCCTCCTCGTTCTCATCGGTCCGATGGGCCCGCCCCCCTCGGGCGTCCTCAGCCGGACAACAAGGCAGGATAGCCACACCCGTTCCGGAACCTGGTACACCGGTCGGCGGACGGGTGTCTCAAAGGGAGTGTCCCGGGGCGCGCTCGGGGGCGCACCACGAGGGCCTCGGAGGAGGTCAGGCCGAGGTCAGGTCGGAGTCAGGTCGAGGTCAAGAGAAGGCCATGCGGAGGTCAGGCAGAGGGCAGACGTAGGTCAGACGTAGGTCAGGTGGCGTCCGCGTCGAACGGCGGGTGCTCGGCGGGCGCGGGCTTCTCGGGCTTCTTGTCCATGTCGATACGGCCGTCCTTCTTGGCCATGTCGACACGGCCGCCGGCCGCGTCGGACGCACCGGACGTGCCGTCGGCGGATTCACTCTCACGCCCGTGCACGGCGTCCGTGACCTCGGCCATCTCCTTCTTGAGGTCGAAGCCGTTCCGGATTTCCTTCAGGCCGAGCTCGTCGTTGTCGAGCTGCTTGCGGATGAAGGTCTTCGGATTCAGGTCCTCGAACTCGAAGTCCTTGAATTCCGGGCCGAGTTCGCTGCGAATGTCTTCCTTGGCGCTGTCGGAGAATTCGCGGATCTTACGGATGGTGCGCGAGACGTCCTGAATCAGCTTGGGCAGCTTGTCCGGGCCGAAAACGAGCACAGCGAGGATGATCAGCGCTACTACCTCAAGCGCGCCAATGTCTGAGAACACCTTTAGCTCCTTGCCATCCGGACCGGGTCCACGGTACCCGGCGTTCCTGTCCGTCCGGTAGCCGCTGGGCGAAGACGTGGATCAGCTGCTGCTCGACGCACCGAGCACGAGTGTCACTTTCCGGTCCTTTCCCGCGCGCTGGACCGTCAATTCGAGACTGTCCTTGGGGCGGTGGGCGCGGATCTTGACGATGAGCTCGTCGCCGGAGTGGATGCGCCGGCCGTCCACCTCGGTGATGACGTCGCCCGGCTTGATTCCGGCGCGATCGCCGGGGCCGCCCTTGTTCACGGCGGGGCCGCCGTCCTTGCCCTTGTCGCCGACGCGGGCGCCGTCGCCCGTGTACTCCATGTCGAGAGTGACACCGATCACAGGGTGCGTGGCCTTGCCGGTGTTGATCAGCTCTTCGGCGACGCGCTTGCCCTGGTTGATGGGGATGGCGAAGCCGAGCCCTATCGAACCGGCCTGGCCGCCGCCGGGCGCCGAGCTGTCTTCGGCGGAGCGTATGGCGCTGTTGATGCCGATGACGCGGGCCTCGGAGTCGACCAGCGGGCCGCCGGAGTTGCCGGGGTTGATGGGGGCGTCGGTCTGGAGTGCGTTGACGTAACTGATGTCGCTGCCGTCGCCCTTCTCCCCACCGGCGGTGATGGGCCGCTCCTTGGCACTGATGATGCCGGAGGTCACGGTGTTCTCCAGGTCGAAGGGGGCGCCGATGGCCACCACAGGGTCGCCCACCTGGACGTTCTCGGAGTTGCCGAGCGGCAGCGGCTTGAGTCCGCGCACCCTGGAGACCTTGACCACGGCGAGGTCGTACCCGGAGTCACGGCCGATGACCTCGGCCTTGGCGGTCTCGCCGCCGCTGAACGTCACCGATATCTCGCCGCCGGTACCGGCGGGCTCGACCACGTGGTTGTTGGTGAGGATGTGGCCCTTGCCGTCGAGCACGAAGCCGGTGCCTGTGCCTTGCGCCTCGTCGCCGCTGACGTGCAGGGTCACGACGCCGGGCAGCGAGCTCGCCGCGATCCCGGCGACGCTGTCCTTGGCCCGCGCCTTGTCCTTCGAGTCCGCCTGCGGCAGCTCGATGTCCGTACCGCCGCCGTTCCGCTCCAGGTAGGCGCCGAGGACTCCGCCGATACCGCCGGCCACGAGGGTGATGACGGCGATCCCGACCAGGATGATCCGCCGCGCCCGCTTCTGCTGCTTGTCCTTGTCGACAGGAACGGCACCACTCTGCTGGAGAGGGGCGTTCCAGGGGTCGTAGGGCTGGCGGGGAGGGGCGGCTTGGGGCTGCGGCTGTGGCGTGGGCTGGGGGTGAGCCTGGGGGTGGGGGGTTCCGTGGGGCGGAGTTCCGCTGTGGGCCGCCGGGAGCTGTGTGCCGTGCGCGGGGGTCGCCGCCGGGTGCTGTACGGGCGGGGCGGGGGCCCAGGGTCCTGGCTCACCGTAGGGCGGGGTGCTGTACGGGTCGGGGTCGTGCAGCGGGCGGGGGCGCTCGGCGGGCGTCGTGCCCGTCTGCGCGGGAACCCCCTGAGCCGGGGCGCCAGGCGTATCAGCCGTACCAGGGGCGAGGCCGTCCGGCGCCGACGCACCAGCGACCGCGCCCGCCTGCGCCGTAACACCCGGAGCAGTGACACCCGGAGCAGTGACACCCGGAGCAGTGACACCCGGCGTATCAGCCGTACCAAGGGCCGGGGTATCAGGAGCCGTATCCGCCTGCCCGGGAACCCACGGGGGCGCCTCTGCCGCGGTCTCGGCGGCGGGGTCCGCGCCGGGGTCGGCAGCGGGCGGGGTTCCTTCGGGCTCCGCCGGAGGCGGACTCGCCGCGGCCAGCGTGAAGTCGCCGGACGTGTCCTCCGCTCGTCCGGCGGCCTCTGCCGCCCCCGCACCCGTTCCATCCGGCGCGGACGCCGACTTGGGGCGGCTCCACCATTTCGCCTTCGTGGGCTTGCCCTCGTCCATGCTCTCCCCACACCTGGCCTACGGCGGACGCCGATCACGTGCTCAACTCCGCGCCCGCCACCATCCTGGGCAGGCACGGCCCACCCAGGATTCAACCAGGTTCCCGCGCCGAAGCGCAGAGCACGTCAGCGGATCTGCGAAGTGCCCTGCAGCGTGCCCTCGAGGGGTGAGGCCGCCGCGGTGCGCGCCGGATCCGCACCGGCGTCCGAAGCGACGCCGCCAAGGGTCGGCACGGCACCGGCAGGAGACGTGCCTTTCGGTGTGACGGGAGAGACCGGACGGATCAAGGGAGACATGATCGCCGCACCGGTCAGCATCGGCGCCGTGACCTCGTGCCGGGCGGACACGGGCTCGGGCTGCTGGATGCGAGGACCCTTCGCGGTCACCCCGGGCAACAGAGGCCCGGCCGCCTGCGTCGGCGCGACCGGCGCCGCCAGGACACCGGGACGCGGGCCCTGCGCGGTCAGCGGGCCACTGCCACGGCGCCGCACCGAGTCGGGAGCCGTGGTGGCACCCGAGCCCTGCGAACGCAGCGGAGACGCGTTGCTGTTCGTGCTGCTGCCCGAGCTGTTGCTGCTGCCCGAACCCGCACGCGAGTCACCCGGGTCGGCGGGAACGCCCGTCGTGACGCCACCGAGCGCTATCGCGGCCAGCGACACCGCACCGGCGGCGACGAAAGCGAACCGCCGCCCGCGCCACAGCGACCGCTCGGCCTCGTGACGACCGACATCGTGCCTGCTGACGTCATGGATGCGGAAACCGCGCCCGACGCTCGGCAGCACCGCGGCATGGGCACCCGAAGGCGCATAGCCGAAGGTGTCGGGCCGCATGCCGAAGACTCCGGTCGGGGGCAGCCCCGCATCGGTGTCCGCCGTGGCGAAGCCGCCGCTTCCAGGGGGCCTGGGACCGGAAGGAGGCTCGCTGCCACCGCCGGGAAGGCCCTGGAGACGGGCGAGGAAACTCTCGGACGGAGGCGGCGGTGCCACCTCCGCGAAAACACTCTTGAGCCGTCGCTGGGCGTCGGCCTCGGTCTTGCACTTCGGACAGGTCGCGAGATGAGCGAGGACTCGCTCACGCGCGTCATGGCCCAACTCGCCGTCCACCAGGGCGGCGAGTCGGTCCCCCAGATGCTGCTCGGCCATACGCCGCTCGGCAGGATTCGACCGTGATCCACTCACGCGGTCGCGCCCCCTCCTCCCAGCGCCACGGCTCCTGCGAGCGAGCGGCGCTCGGCGCGGGCTTCGGGCGACCGGTGCTGAAGGGCCTTGCGCAGCTGCGAGCGGCCACGGTGAATACGGCTGCGGACCGTGCCCAGCTTGACGCCCAGGGTCGCGGCGATCTCTTCGTAAGAGAGGCCTTCGATGTCGCACAGGACCACTGCGGCACGGAATTCGGGAGCGAGGGTGTCAAGCGCCTGCTGCACGTCCGCGTCGAAATGCGTGTCGTTGAAGACCTGCTGCGGTGACGGCTCACGGCTGGGAAGGCGCTCCGCCGCGTCGTCCCCGAGGGCATCGAAGCGGATGCGCTGCTTGCGGCGCACCATGTCCAGGAAGAGGTTCGTGGTGATGCGGTGCAGCCAGCCCTCGAACGTGCCGGGGGTGTAGGTCGACAGGGACCGGAAGACACGGACGAAGACCTCTTGCGTAAGGTCCTCGGCGTCGTGCTGATTGCCGGTCAGGCGGTACGCCAGGCGATAGACGCGTCCGCTGTGCGTGCTGACGATCTCCTCCCAGGTGGGCGGAGTCCACGCCTGCGATTCCGCATCAGCGGCAAAGGTCGCGGTCTGAGCGGAGCTGGCGGTGTGGAATCGGTCAGCGGTGTCGGTCACAGATTTCGGCTCACCCGCCAACCTGAGAAAGCGCCTCAACGCTCCTCCCCGATCCGCAGACGCAGCCGCACCTCCCCTGTCGGCTCTGGTGGTGTCCAGTGGAGCCCCTACCATAGCCACCTCGCCCGTTAGCTCCGGATAAGTGTTTTTACTGGAATTTGGTACGAGCTCCCTGCCAGCTGTCCTGCCTGGTCGAAGGGCCCGCAGCCAGTCTTGATCCATTCGTTACCCCCGGCGTTCGCCTACCCCTACTAAACGCCCGGTCCCATCTGCGGGTTCCCGCCCCCAACGGATACAGTCACGGCCAGGCATCCACGGGGACAGGAGAGGGCCATTACCGGCAACCGGCAGACGAGCTGGGCGTTCGCCGACGCCTTTGTCGCCGAGGACGAAGCAGCGCGCTGGGCCCGTGACCGAGCCCAGGAAGCAGGGCTGCCCTCGGTGTCTCCCGGCACCGGCGCCGCGCTGCGCATGCTGGCCGCCACGGCGGACGCCAAAGCCGTCGCCGAGATCGGGACGGGCACGGGCGTGTCCGGACTCCACCTGCTGCACGGAATGCGGCCCGACGGCGTCCTGACCACCGTCGATCCCGAGCCCGACCGTCAACAGTTCGCGCGGGAGGCCTTCCGCGCCGCCGGATTCGCCGGCAACCGCGCGCGGTTCATCCCCGGCCGCGCACTCGACGTGCTGCCGAGGCTCGCGGACGGCGGCTACGACCTCGTCTTCTGTGACGGCGACCGCACGGAGTACCTGGACTACCTCGCTGAATCGTTGCGCCTGCTGCGCCCCGGCGGGCTCGTCTGTTTCGAGGGCGCCTTCGCCGACGGCCGGACGGTGGACTCCGGTCCGCAGCCCGCCGAGGTCCTTCGGACCCGCGAGCTCCTTCGCACCGTGCGCGAGAGCCAGGACCTGATGCCGGCGTTGCTCCCGGTGGGCGACGGGCTTCTCTGCGCCGTCAAACGCTGACCCTCCGCGGGGGCTGGAACAGTTTCGTCTCCGGGTACATCGTGGCTGGTCGCGCAGTTCCTCGCGCCCCTTTGGGGCACTCCTCCCGAACCCGGACATAGCACTGCCCCGGCCATCATGACGATGTCCGGGGCAGTGAAAGAGTGTGAGCGCTTCCGCGTCAGCCGACGACCTTCTTCAGGGCGTCGCCGAGTGCATCGGCCTCGTCCGGAGTCAGTTCGACGACAAGTCGTCCGCCGCCTTCGAGCGGAACGCGCATGACGATGCCCCGCCCCTCCTTGGTCACCTCGAGCGGGCCGTCGCCCGTTCGCGGCTTCATGGCCGCCATGCTCGTTCCCCTTCCTGAAACCAGCTCATCGCAGCCGACAACCCAGGTGTCACCGGCATCGAACATATTGCTTCCTGGCCATTATCCCGCATGGCAGGACCCGATGACCAACATCGGTCTGCATCGCTTGCGCAACGCGCGCCCGCAAAACCACTCAATTCGGCGATGTGGCTGCGATACTGCGCCGCTCCTTACACCCGCTGGACCAGTAATTCTTTGACGCAGGTCACATATCTCCCCTCATGCCGGAGCCCGATGACCTCCGTCATGCTGAGCTCGGACAAAGATGACCGGCGCAGGACCACTGGAGGGGATTCACCATGGCCGACACCGTGCTCTACGAGGTGAGCGACGGGCTCGCGACCATCACGCTGAACCGCCCCGAGGCGATGAACGCGATGAACACCGAGGCCAAGGTCGCCCTGCGGGAGGCGGTGCGGTCGGCCGAGTCGGACCCGGCGGTCCGCGCCGTCCTGCTCACCGCGACCGGGCGCGCCTTCTGTGTGGGGCAGGACCTGAAAGAGCACGTGGGTTCGCTCATGGCGGACCGCGCGTCGGGCACCGGACAGACGATGAGCACGGTGCGGGAGCACTACAACCCGGTGCTTCGCGCGCTGACCGGGATGGCCAAGCCGGTCGTCGCGGGCGTCAACGGCGTCGCGGCCGGGGCGGGCTTCGGCTTCGCGCTCGCCGCCGACTACCGGATCGTCGCGGACACCGCGCGTTTCAACACGTCCTTCGCCGGGGTCGCGCTGACCGCCGACTCGGGCGTCTCCTGGACGCTGCAGCGCGTGATCGGCCCCGGCCGTGCCGCCGATCTCCTGCTCTTCCCGCGCAACGTCTCCGCCCAGGAGGCGTACGACCTGGGCATCGCGAACAAGGTCGTCCCCGAGGCCGAGTTGGCCGCCGAGGCGCTGAAGCTGGCCCGCACCCTGGCCGAGGGCCCGACCCTCGCGTACGGGGCCCTCAAGGAGTCGCTCGCCTACGCTGCGGGCCACACCCTGGAGGAGGCCCTGGAGAAGGAGGACGAACTCCAGTCGAAGGCGGGCGCGTCCGAGGACCACGCGATCGCCGTCCAGGCGTTCCTGGACAAGGCGAAGCCGAAGTATCTGGGCCGCTGAGCCCCTAGGAGCGGCCCTCGGGGACGCGGATCACACAGTCCTCCAGGTGGTCGTTCACCAGGCCGCAGGCCTGCATCAGGGCGTACGCCGTGGTGGGGCCGACGAATCGGATGCCGCGCTTCTTCAGGTCCTTGGACAGGGCCGTGGACTCGGGCGTGATGGCCGGTACGTCGGCCAGAGCGCCCGGGGCCCTGCGGGAGGCCGGGTCCGGGGCGTGCGACCAGATCAGCTCGTCGAGCTCGCCGTCGGCCCAGTCGACGAGCACGCGCGCGTTGGCGAGGGTCGCGTCGACCTTGGCGCGGTTGCGGATGATGCCGGGGTCGGCGAGGAGCCGCTCCCGGTCGGCGTCCGTGAACCGGGCCACCTCGGCGATCTTGAATCCGGCGAAGGCGGCGCGGAAGCCCTCGCGGCGGCGCAGGATCGTGATCCAGGAGAGGCCCGACTGGAAGGCCTCCAGGCAGAGCCGTTCGTACAGGGCGTCGTCCCCGTGGACCGGGCGGCCCCACTCCTCGTCGTGGTACGTCACGTAGTCCTCGGTCGAGAGGCCCCAGGGGCAGCGCAGTCTGCCGTCCGGGCCCGCCACCGCGTCGCCGCTCACTGGCCGTTCTCCTCCTCGACAGCGTCCTTCGGAGTTTCCTGACCCTGGCCGAGGCCCTGGCGCTGATCCTGGCCCTCGGTCATCGTCGCCGGGGCGTGCGTCTTGAAGAGGCCGGGGCCACCGACCGCGGTGGCCTGGGCGCCGGCGAGTGCGGCCTCCAGCTCCGCGATGTGGGCGTCGCGCTCGGCCAGTTCGGCGGCGAGACGGCCGAGTGCGTCGTCCACGTCCGCCATGCGATAGCCCCGCACGGTCAGCGGGAAGCGCAGCGCTTCGACGTCCGCGCGGCGCAGGGCGCGGTCCGGTGGCAGCGGGTCGGTGAACCGCTCGGCCGGCACGTCGGGCAGCGCGGCGCGCTCACCGCCGCCGACCACGGCAAGCGTCACCGCGCCGACCACCACGACGAGGGCGATGACCAGGAACAAGAACAAGACCATCTCTTCAGGCCCCCACGCTCGACTGCCGTGCTCAAACTGTCAGGGTCTGATCGTGCCATGCGCCTGTGACAGTTAAGGTCGCAGGCGGCCGAACCACGGCCCCGACAGAGAGGCTCACAGGGGATGCTCAGGCTTGGCAGGCGTGAATTCGACGCGCACGAGCCGGTGATCATGGCGATCGTGAACCGGACCCCTGACTCGTTCTACGACCAGGGCGCCACGTTCCGCGACGAACCCGCACTCGCCCGCGTGGAGCAGGCGGTTTCGGAGGGCGCCGCCATCATCGACATCGGTGGGGTCAAGGCCGGTCCCGGTGAGGAAGTCACGGCCGAGGAGGAGGCGCGGCGGACGGTTGGTTTCGTCGCCGATGTGCGCAAGCGATTCCCTGATGTCGTCATCAGCGTCGACACCTGGCGGCACGACGTCGGTGAGGCGGTCTGCGAGGCCGGAGCGGACCTCCTGAACGACGCGTGGGGCGGGGTCGACCCCCGGCTCGCGGAGGTGGCAGCGCGCTATGGCGTGGGCCTGGTGTGCACGCACGCCGGTGGCGCCGAGCCGCGGACCCGACCGCATCGGGTGACGTACGAGGACGTCATGGCCGACATCCTCTCGGTCACCCTGGGTCTCGCCGAGCGCGCGGTCGCGCTCGGGGTGCCGCGCGATTCCGTGATGATCGACCCCGGGCACGACTTCGGGAAGAACACGCGGCACTCCCTTGAGGCGACGCGGCGGCTCGGGGAGATGGTCGAGACCGGGTGGCCCGTCCTGGTGTCCCTGTCCAACAAGGACTTCGTCGGCGAGACGCTCGACAAGCCGGTCAAGGAGCGCGTCATCGGGACCCTGGCGACGACCGCGGTGTCGGCGTGGCTGGGGGCGCAGGTGTACCGGGTGCACGAGGTCGCGGAGACGCGGCAGGTGCTCGACATGGTCGCGACCATCGCCGGACACCGGGACCCGGCTGTGGCCAGGCGGGGACTGGCGTAAGGACAGAGGAACGACCGCCGGGCGGGCGGACAGGAAGCCGCCCGGCGGGGCGGGAACGGCTGCCTACCGGCCGACTTCCTTGGTCACCAGAGCGACCGCCTCGTCCACGTCGTCAGTGATGTGGAAGAGATGCAGGTCGCGCTCCGCCGCCTTGCCGCCCGCGATCACCGTGTCGCGGAGCCAGTCGACGAGTCCGCCCCAGTACTCGGAGCCGAAGAGGACGATCGGGAAGCGGGTCACCTTGCGGGTCTGGACGAGGGTGAGGGCCTCGAAGAGCTCGTCCAGGGTGCCGAGGCCGCCGGGCAGGACCACGAAGCCTTGCGCATACTTCACAAACATTGTCTTTCGCACGAAAAAGTAGCGAAAGTTCACGCCGATATCGACGTGTTCGTTGAGGCCCTGCTCGAAGGGCAGCTCGATGCCCAGGCCGACGGAGACGCCCTTGCCCTCGCGCGCGCCCCTGTTGGCCGCCTCCATGGCGCCGGGGCCGCCCCCGGTGATCACGGCGAAGCCCGCATCGACCAGAGCCCTGCCGATGCGGATCCCCGCTTCGTACTCGAGCGAGCCGACCGGTGTACGCGCCGAGCCGAAGACGCTGATGGCGCTGGGGAGTTCCGCGAGCGCGCCGAAGCCTTCCACGAACTCGGACTGGATGCGCATGACCCGCCAGGGGTCGGTGTGCACCCACTCCGACTCGCCCTCGGCGTCGGTGTCGAGGAGCCGCTGGTCGGTCGTGCCGGGGGTGATCTGCTCACGCCGCCGCACCACAGGCCCCAAGTGCTGCTCCTCCGGCGGGCCCTGCCCTTCTGGACTACCCATGATCGTCCCCTTCCGCTGACGGTCTTGCTCGACGTGCCTCTTCAGCGTAGGTCTAAGGGCGTTACAGACGGCGCATCCTTGTGGGAACTCAGGATGTCAGCCAGGCGCTCAGCCGCTTCTCGGCCTCCGGAATCAGGGAGACCTGCACACGCTCGTCGATCTTGTGGGCGAGCAGCGGGTTGCCCGGGCTGTAATTCACGGCGGGCACACCGAGCGCGCTGAAGCGGGAGACGTCCGTCCAGCCGAACTTGGGCTTCGCCTCGCCGCCGACCGCAGCCATGAAGGCCGCGGCGGCCGGGTGGTCGAGGCCGGGGCGTGCCCCGCCCGTGTGGTCGTCGACGATGAACTCGTCGATCTCGCAGTCGGCGAAGTAATCGCGCACGAAGGCCAGTGCCTCGTCCTCGGAGCGGTCCGGCGCGTAGCGGAAGTTGACGGCGACGGTGCACTCGTCGGGGATGACGTTGGTCGCGACGCCGCCCTCCACGCTCACGGCGTTGAGGCCCTCGTGGTACCGGAGGCCGTCGACGACGGGCGTGCGCGGCTCGTACGCGGCGAGCTTCGCCAGGATCGGCGCGGCCTTGTGGATGGCGTTCGAGCCCATCCACGCGCGCGCGGAATGCGCGCGCGTGCCCTTCGTCTTCAGGAGGACCCGCAGCGTGCCCTGGCAGCCGCCCTCGACCTGGTTGTCGGTCGGCTCCAGGAGGATCGCGAAGTCGCCCGCGAGCCAGTCGGGGTGCGCTTCTGCCACATGACCGAGGCCGTTCAGATGGGCGGCGACCTCTTCGTTGTCGTAGAAGACGAAGGTGAGGTCGCGGTTCGGCTCGGTCACGGTCTGCGCGATACGCAGCTGGATGGCGACGCCCGACTTCATGTCGCAGGTGCCGCAGCCCCACAGGACGCCGTCCTCGTCGAGGCGCGAGGGCACGTTGTCCGCGATCGGGACCGTGTCGATGTGCCCGGCGAGGATCACGCGCTCGGCCCGGCCCAGGTTCGTGCGTGCCACCACGTTGTTGCCGTGCCGGTCCACCGTGAGGTGCGGCAGGCCGCGCAGGGCCGTCTCGATCGCGTCCGCGAGGGCTTTCTCCTCGCCGCTCGGCGACGGGAAATCGACCAGCTGGGCGGTGAGCGCGGCGGCGTCGAGGGTGAGGTCGAGCGGCGTGTCGTGTGAGGTCTGGGCCATGGCTTCGACCCTAACGCCACTGGACGCGCCGCTTTGTCGGTGGTCGGCCGGTGGCCTCCAGTACCTTGGTCGCGTGCCTGAGCCCCGCACCCTCGTCCGGCGCGGTCGCCTCGTGCGTATCGGGGCCGCCGTCGCGGTCCTTCTCGCGCTCGTGGGTTATGTGGTGGTGCAGTACGTCTTCGGGGGCAGGGCCGCTCCACGCTGCAAGGTCGTCTCGGGCAACGGAGACGGGGCGTCGTACGAATTCGGCGCCGATCAGGCTGAGAACGCGGCGACGGTCGCCGCCGTGGGCACGTCCCGCGGGATGACGGAGCGCGCGGTCACGATCGCCCTGGCGACGGCCCTGCAGGAGTCGGGTCTGCGCAACATCAGCCGCGGCGACCGGGACTCGCTCGGCCTCTTCCAGCAGCGGCCGTCGCAGGGCTGGGGCAACGAGAAACAGATCATGGACCCGGCGTACTCGGCAGCGCGTTTCTACGTCCATCTCAAGGACATCCCCGGCTATTCACGGCTGCCCCTGACCGTCGCCGCGCAGCGCGTGCAGCGCAGCGGCTATCCCCAGGCGTACGCGAAGCACGAGCCGGACGCCGTGCTGCTCGCCGCCGCGCTGACCGGCCGCGCCCCCGCCACCCTCACCTGCGAGGGCCGCACGGCCGACGATCCTGGCGACCCGGCGAAGGTGCGGGCCGCCCTGGTCCGCGACTTCGGTCGCGACGTGGTGCCCACGAGCGGCCGCGGCGGCACGGTCACCGTGCCGGTGGACGCCACGGCGGGAAGCGCGGAGGGCGGGGCCGGGCAACGGGGCTGGGAGCTCGCCCACTGGGCGGTGGCCCAGGCATCGGCGCTCGGCATCGACCGCGTCTCGTACGGCGGCCGGGAATGGAGCGCCGCGAACTCCGGCAAGGAATGGCGCATGCCGGGCAAGGCAGGCAAGACGGGCGCGGCCGGGCAGCGCGGCGACGCCGGAACCGGCGCGGACAGGGTTCGAATTGTCCTTGGTCAGTAGTACGGCTGATCACCCGATCGGGCCACGCTGATCACTCACGGACGACCTACCACCCAGACTTTCGCACCCCCGCCCCCGTACATGCCAAAGCCCTTGCAGACAAAGGGGATTGACGTTTCTGCAGGCCCACGCAACCCAGTCCCTTTGCCCGTTTTTATCCACAGCTGATAATGCGATGCATTGTCAATTCTTTACGTTGAGCCACCGCAACCTTCGAGGGCTTCGAGCGGTAGTCACTGCGTCCAAGCGCCGGACCCCATCCGGCCGGACACACCAACGTTCTCTCCCGTCTGAAGGAGCATCATGTCCCTCCCCCTGACCCGTCGGATCGCCCGCGCCGCGCTGCTCATCGCAGCGGGGGCGGCTCCCGTGGTCGGTGCGGCCGGCTCCGCAAGCGCCGCCGAACTTCCGGCCACCCCCGACCTGGGCGGTGTGACCGCCCTGGACGGTGCCAACCTGGGCAACACCGTCGACGGCGCTGCCCAGAGCAGCACCGGTCTCGCGGGTGAGACCGGCAGCAAGGCCGTGAAGAAGGGCGTCCCGACCGCGGGCAGGGTCGTCGGCACGACCGCCAAGACCACCACCCCCGTGGCGCAGAAGGCCGCGGGTGACCTCGCGGGCAACGCCGGCAACACGGTCGGCGAGACCGCGGGCACGGCCACCAAGGACGGCCTGCCCACCGACACCGTCGGCGAGGGCCTGCCCACCGACTCACTCACCAAGGGCGGCCTGCCCACCGACCAGCTGCCGGTCAAGAGCCTGCCGCTCGGCTGACGGCCACACACCTGAAAGAAGGGCCCGGAGCCACTGGCTCCGGGCCCTCCTCGCGTGCCCCGGCCACCCTGCGATGAGCCGGCCGCCCTCGCCTCACTCCTCCCCCTGCGCCTCGACCAAGACCTCCCCCGCCGCCGTACGGAAATACAGCACCGAGCGCCCCGTGCGCCGCCGCCGTACGAGCCCCGCGTCAAGCAGCACCCGCAGATGGCGGCCCACCGAGCCGAGCCCCTGCCCCGTCAGGGCCACCAGCTGCGAGGTGCTCTTCGGCGCCGCGAGCAGCACGAGGACGCCCGCCCGCGCGGGACCGAGGAGCCTGCCCAGCGGCTCCGGCACCGCCGCCGCCCGGCCCGCGTCCGCGAGCACCGCCGAGCACGGGTACACGACCGCGTACCGGTCCGCCGTGTTCCACGACACCCAGCCCTGCCGGGGCGTCACGGGCACGAAGAGGAGGCGGGCCCCGGAGATCTCGCGCGGCGGGTACTCATGGGTGTTGATCTGCAGCCTGCTCTCCCCCAGCCAGCGCATCCCCGGCCGCATGCCGTTCAGCGCCTCGGCCCAGCCGCCCTGGCTCAACTGGGCCGTCCGCGCGATGACATCGGCCTCGATGACCGTACGGATGCGGGGCCAGCGCGGCAGCACCGTCCTCGTCCACACCCACTCCAGGAGGTCAGCGATCCGGTCCGCGGTGCCGGGGCGGAGCAGCCCGGCGGGGAGCGGGCCGCCGTACGACACCCTCAGATGCGCGCCGGCGGTCGTGTCGGCGGTCTCGCGGATCCGCGCCAGTTCCTCTTCGAAGGGGGAGTCGCCCTCGCCCGTGGGCGTCGGTGTCAGGAAGTCCGCGATCCAGCGCGTCCGGTCGCCCATCGCGGCCCGCACGAGATCCGCGAGGCCGGGATCGGCGGCCAACCGCTCGCGATAGGCGGGCACATGAGCATCGAGCCAGGCTCGCTCCCCGGGATGCGAGGCGGTGCGCCGCTCCAGGGAGAAGAGGCTCGCGGTCGCCTCGGCCAGCGGCGACACGACGAAGCAGCTGCCCGCGACGGTGTCCGCGTTGACCTGCCACCAGCCCATGCCCCACCACGCCCCGCCGTCGGCCTTTCGCCACCGCGCGAAACATTAACGGCCGCGGACCGCGCCCCCGAAGACTCCCCGGCATGCGCACCTACCGCGAGCTCTTCCGCACCAAGGAGTTCACGCCGTTCTTCCTGACCTCCTCCTTCCAGGTGGCCGCCCAGACGGTGAGCGGCCTGGCCCTCGGCACGCTGATCTACGACAGGACGGGCTCCCCGCTGCTCTCCGCGCTCGTCATGTTCGGCCCCTCGCTGGCCCAGGTGCTGGGCGCCACCGTCCTGCTTTCGGCGGCGGACCGGCTGCCGCCGCGCGCCGCCCTGACGGGCCTCTCACTTGTCTTCGCCGTCGCCACCGCCGCGCAGGCCATCCCCGGCCTGCCCCTGTGGGCCGCCTTCGCGCTGCTCCTGGGCCTCGGGACGCTGGCCGCGCTCGGCGGCGGCGTGCGCTACGGGCTGCTCAACGAGATCCTCGCCAGGGAGGGTTACCTGCTCGGGCGCTCGGTGCTGAACATGTCCGGCGGCACGATGCAGATCTGCGGCTTCGGGCTCGGCGGAGTCCTGGTCGCCACGCTCTCGCCGCGCGGCACGCTGCTCGCGGGTGCCGGGCTCTACCTCGCGGCGGCGGTCGCCGCGCGCTGCGGGCTCGGCCGCAGGGCGGCGCGCGCCACCGGCCGCCCCTCGGTCACCGAGACCTGGCGCACGAACGCGCTGCTGTGGTCGTCCGGGCACCGCCGCACGGTGTATCTCGCGCTGTGGGTGCCCAACGGTCTGATCGTCGGCTGCGAGTCCCTGTTCGTCCCGTACGAGCCCGGGCACGCGGGGCTGCTCTTCGCCTTCGCCGCGTTCGGCATGCTTCTCGGGGATGTGCTGACCGGGCGGCTGCTTCCGCGCCGGTGGCGGGAGCGGCTCGCCGCGCCTCTTCGGCTGCTGCTCGCCGTCCCGTACCTGATCTTCGCGCTGCGGCCGGGGCTGCCCTTCACGCTGACGGCGGTCGTGCTCGCCTCGGTCGGGTTCTCGGCGAGCCTGCTGCTTCAGGAGCAGCTGATGGCCCTGACGCCGGACAAGCTGAGCGGGCACGCCCTTGGCCTGCACTCGTCCGGCATGCTCGCGATGCAGGGTGTGGGCGCCGCGCTCGGGGGCGGTATGGCCCAGCTGACGTCGGCTCCGGCCGCCATGGCCGTGCTTGCCATGGCGTCCGTCGCCGTCACGCTCGCCCTCGCGCCCGGCCTTCGGTCAGCGGCTCAGGCCAGCCGCTCGACCGCCGCCGCCACGCGCTCGTCCGTCGCCGTCAGCGCGACGCGTACGAAGCGGTCGCCCGCGGGGCCGTAGAAGTCGCCGGGGGCCACGAGGATGCCGAGGTCCGCGAGGTGGCCGACCGTGTCCCAGCAGGACTCGTCACGGGTCGCCCAGAGGTAGAGGCTCGCCTCGCTGTGCTCGATGCGGAAACCGTGCCCCAGCAGGGCGTCGCGCAGGGCGGTGCGCCGGGCCAGGTACCGCTCGCGCTGCTCGCGCACGTGCTGGTCGTCACCGAGCGCCGCGATGACCGCTGCCTGCGTCGGCGCGGACGTCATCATGCCGCCGTGCTTGCGGATCTGGAGCAGTTCGCCGAGGACGGCCGCGTCACCGGCGGCGAACGCCGCGCGGTAGCCCGCCAGGTTCGACCGCTTGGAGAGCGAGTGGACGGCGACGATTCCCTCGTACGAACCACCGCACACGTCCGGGTGGAGGACCGAGACCGGCTCCGCCTCCCAGCCGAGCTCCAGGTAGCACTCGTCGCTCACGAGGAGCACGCCGTGCTCACGCGCCCAGGCGACCGTGCGGGTCAGCTCTTCCTTGGACAGGACGCGGCCGGTGGGGTTCGAGGGTGAGTTGAGCCAGAGGAGCTTGAGGCCGGTCGGGTCCAGTTCGGTCGGGTCGTCGTACGAGACGTACTCGGCGCGGGCCAGACGCGCGCCCACCTCGTACGTCGGGTAGGCCAGGCGCGGGTAGGCGACGACGTCGCCCGGGCCCAGGCCGAGCTGGGTCGGGAGCCAGGCCACCAGTTCCTTGGAGCCCACGATCGGCAGCACGTTGCGGTGCGTGATGTCGCGCGCGCCGAGGCGCCGCTCGCACCAGCCGGTGATCGCGTCGCGCAGCTCGGGCGTGCCCCAGACCGTCGGGTAGCCCGGTGAGTCCGCCGCCGCGATCAGTGCTTTCTGGATCAGCTCCGGGACCGGGTCGACCGGGGTGCCCACCGACAGGTCGACGATGCCGCCGGGGTGGGCGGCCGCCGTGGCCTTGTACGGCTCGAGCTTGTCCCAGGGGAAGGCGGGAAGGCGGCCGGAGAGACCGGAGACTACGGACACGTGCTGACTCCCGTAATGCGTGGGCGGGCAGATGCCCGTGGGTGGGCAAATGCCTCGGTCCCGTACAGCGACATGTGCCGTACGGGACCGGGGCGGCGCTTCAAGCAGCCGTTACTGGTTCTGCGGCGGCAATGCGGCGATGAAGGAGTGGTCGCGCTCGATCAGACCGAGCTTGCTGGCACCACCGGGCGATCCGAGCTCGTCGAAGAACTCGACGTTCGCCTTGTAGTAGTCCTTCCACTCCTCAGGAGTGTCGTCCTCGTAGAAGATCGCCTCGACCGGGCAGACCGGTTCACAGGCACCACAGTCGACGCATTCGTCCGGGTGGATGTACAAGGACCGGGAGCCCTCGTAAATGCAGTCGACCGGGCACTCCTCGATGCACGCCTTGTCCTTGACGTCGACACAAGGCTGCGCGATGACGTAGGTCACGCTGTCGTTCCTCCTCGATACGGGCGTTGGCGGGCCGTCTTCAGGCTCCGCTCGCCTGGCGCGCGGGAGCGCGGCGTCGTCGATGCCCGCCTCTAGTATCTCCGTTCCCGGGCATGATCCGAACAGGAGGGGCGTACAGAGCTGTGGAATTCACTGCGGGCGGACGGCTTGAGGTCCGCATCACCCCTGCTGACGTGGGCAAACGGGTGTCGGTACGCCGCCTGAACGAAGGGCCCGAGACGGCGGCGAAGTTCACTGACACGGTGGGTGTTCTCACATCGTGGAACGATGGTGTGGTACTGATCACACGGCGCGACGGTGAGCGTGTCCGCATCGTGGAGAGCGCCCTGGTGGCGGGCAAGGTGATTCCCGCGGCCCCGGCCCGCAGGCGCGGCCCCGCGGCGTCCTACGCGGAGCTTGCCCGGGTCTGCGCGCGCGCCTGGCAGCCCGTCGAGAGCGAGCAGCTCGGCGAGTGGGAGCTGCGGGCGGCGGGCGGATTCACCCGGCGGGCCAACTCGGTGCTGCCGACGGGCGATCCGGGACTCCCCCTTGACCAGGCCCTCGCGTACGTACGTCAGTGGTACGAGGAGCGGGAGCTGCCCGCGTACATACAGACCGCGACCGGGGCCGCGGGCACCCAGGAGCTGCTCTGCGCGGAGCTGGCGGAGCGGGGCTGGGAGCGCGAGGTGAGCGCGCAGCTCCATGTCGGTGCTCTCGCGCCGCTCGGCGATCTGGACGTGCCCGAAGCGGGGGCGGAACGGGTGCGTCTCTCGCGGTCCTTCGACGAGGCGTGGCTGCGGCGGTACAAGCGATTCGGGGTGCCGGGACCTCATGTGCTCAAGGTGCTGGCGGGCGGACCCTCGGTGTGGTTCGCTTCCGTGCCCGGGGCCTCTTTTGACGAGGGGCCCGCGGCGATCGGGCGGTGCGTCGTGGACGGGCGCTGGGCGGGATTCATGGCGGTCGAGGTGGATCCGGCGCACCGTAGGCAGGGACTGGCGACCGCGGTGATGGCCGCGCTGTCCCGGCAGGCGCTCGCCGAAGGCGCTTCGGCGGCCTGGCTCCAGGTCGAGGACGACAACGAGGGTGCGCGGGCGCTGTACGGCAGTCTTGGCTTCGCCGCGCACCACACGTACCACCACTATCGATACCCGTCGGCTCGGTAGCTTCTACCGGTCGGCTCGGTAAGTAAGGCACGAGGCACGCATGCACGAGGAGTCAAGGACCGCCGCGTCCCGGCAGCGGTTCGCTGAGGAAGCCAGGTCGGAGCGGCCCGACCTGTCCCTGCTTTGCCTCCTGCTGAGTGCGGAGGCGGATCCCGGGCTCGATGACGACGGCATCGACGCGGCGCAGATCGATCTCGACCGGCTCGCCGGGCAGCTGCCCTACCGCCCCGGCGGGGCACGGGAGTGGGCGGCCGCGCTCGCCGACCTGCTTGGCGCGCGGTACGAGTTCAGGGGAACGCCCGCCGACTACCAGCGCCTGGAGTCCTCCCTCCTGCACGAGGTGCTGCGGCGCCGACGCGGCCTTCCGATCCTGCTCTCGGTGGTGTGGATCGAGGTGGCGCGCCGGGCGGGCGCGCCCGTCTACGGCGTCGCGCTGCCCGGTCACTTCGTGGTCGGCTTCGGCGCCCGTGACGAGCAGGTGCTCACCGACCCCTTCGCCGGCGGGCAGCTCCTGACGGGCGAGGACGCGGAGCAGCTCGTCGCGGGGGCGTCCGGCGGCACGGTGTCCCCTGCGATGCTGACGCCCACCGACCCGCTGAACATCGTGCTGCGCATCCTCAACAACATCCGCGCCTGGGCCGCGGCCCGCCCCGAGCGCTCGGACGTCGCGCTCTGGGCCGTCGAGCTGTCTCTCCTGCTGCCATCGCACCCGGCGCGCCTGCGCTACGAGCGGGCCCAGCTCCTCGTACAGCGCGGCGACTTCCTCGCGGGTGCGGCAGAGCTCGAGACGTACGCCGACGTGGTGACGACGGTGGAGCCGACCACGGCGGACCGGGTGCGGGACCAGGCGCGGGCCGCCCGGGCGATGCTCAACTGACCCGGCCGATTCGGCTGACGGATCCGGAGGTGCGGGCGTACCGCCCCGGTGCGATGCCCACCACCCGCTTGAAGTGCCGCGTGAGGTGCGACTGGTCGTAGAACCCCGCGGCGGTCGCCACCTCGCCCGGCGGCTGCCCCGCCAGGAGGAGCCGGCGTGCGTGGTCGACGCGGCGGGACATCACGTACTGGTGCGGCGCGATGCCGAAGGCCCCGCTGAAGGCGCGTACGAGGTGGCTGGGGTGGGCGTGGACCAGGCGTGCGGCCTCGTCCAGGCTCACGCCGTCGAGGAGACGCTCGTCCAGGAGGTCGCGGAGGTCCTGGGCGACACCGCGGGCGGGGGCGCGCGAGGCGGCGGGCGTGAGCCTGGGGCGCAGGTGCCCGCGCAGCCGCTCGCCGATCAGCGTCAGGCGGCTCTCGGCCTCCAGCTCGTCGCCCCGGTGCGCGAGGGCCGCGTGCAGCCTGCCCACGCTCCTGCGCAGCACGGGGTCGACCAGGTCGGGGCCGTCCACCGCGGGGCCGATGAAGCTCGCGTCGAGCTGCGTCATGTCCAGGTAGAGCACGCGCTTGCGGAAACCGTCGGGGGTGGCGGGCGAGCCGTTGTGCGGGACGTGCGGCGGGAGCAGCGAGACGGTGTCGCCCGGCGTGCCGTGCACGCGCCGGTCCAGGTCGTAGCGGACGGCTCCGTCGTCCACGATCAGCAGGGTCCACGCGTCGTGGACGTGCATCGGGTACGCGTGCTCGGTGAAGTGGGCATGGAAGACCTCCACGACACCCGCGACCGGCGGGCGCCATGCGCAGATCTCCTGCCCGGCCACCATGCAAGAAACGTACAAGACGTGACGGCGGTCCACCCGGCAGTCTCGACGCATGAGAACCACCGCTGAGACAGCCGCCGCCGGGACCGGAACCGCCGCGCCGGAGAGCGCCGGAATCACGGGCGATGCGCCCGTACGCTTCGACACGAAGATCGCCGTCCTGCTCCGTGACGACCTGGAGTCCTGGCAGCGCCTCAACGTGACGGCGTTCTTGGTCAGCGGGCTCGGCACGGCGGCGCCCGAGGTGATCGGCGAGCCGTACGAGGACGCCGACGGCACCCCCTACCTGCCCATGCTCCGCCAGCCCGTCCTTGTCTTCGAGGGGTCGAAGGAGACGCTGACCGCCGCGCACGGCCGCGTCCTTTCCCGCTCGCTGCCCAGGGCGGTGTTCACATCGGATCTGTTCGCCACCGGCAACGACCGGGACAACCGGGCGGCGGTACGGGCCGTGGCGACCGATCAGCTCGATCTCGTGGGGCTCGCCGTCCACGGTCCGCGCAACGCGGTCGACAAGGTCCTCAAAGGCGCCCGGATGCATCCCTGACCGACGGGGGCGACAGCGCGGGGTAGATCGGAGCGCTATCGATCGGCCGGGCAGGGCACGAAGGACCTATGCACCCCCAATCCCCGGAGCGGCGACGCCTCTTCGCCGATCAGGCCCGGTCCGCGCGGCCCGATCTCGCGCAGCTGTGCCTGCTGATCGGAGCGGAGGCGGACCCGGATCTCGACGACGCGGGCATGCGCGCGGCGCGGCGCATCCTCGACCGCCTTGCCGACCAGCTGACCGACCACCTGGCAGGGCGGCTGCCCGACCAGGCCGGCGGCCCCCTGTCCTGGGCACTCGCGCTGGCCGAACTGCTCGGCACGCGCTACGGGTTCAGGGGCAGGCCCGGCGACTACCAGCACCTTCGGTCCGTGCTGCTGCACGAAGTACTGCGAAGGCGCAGAGGTCTGCCCATCCTCCTGTCGGTGGTGTGGATCGAGGTGGCCCGGCGTGCGGGCGTACCCGTCCACGGGGTGGCCCTGCCCGGCCACTTCGTGGTCGGCTTCGGCGCGCATGACGAGCAGGTCCTCGCCAACCCGTTCGCGGGAGGTCTCGTACTTCCCTACCCGGACGCGGAGTTACTGGTGGCAGGCGCCACGGGCGCGCCGCTCGTGCCGTCGATGCTGAGCCCCGCCGGGCCTCTCGACATCGTCCTGCGCGTCCTCAACAACATCCGAGCGTGGGCTGCGGCCCGCCCCGAGCGCTCGGACGTCGCGCTCTGGGCCGTCGAACTCTGCCTGCTGCTGCCCGCGCACTCCGACCGGCTGCACTACGACCGGGCTCAACTCCTCGTACAGCGCGGGGACTTCCTGGCGGGCGCCGTGGAGATCGAAACGTACGCCGACGCCCTGGCCGCCACCGACGAGGTGGCCGCGGTGCGGCTGCGCCAGGAGGCGCACGGTGCGCGGGCGATGCTGAACTGAGGTCCAGGGGAGGGGAGTTCGGCAGTTCAGAGCCAGTCAGAGCCAGCCCTTGTCTCTGGCGACCTTCACCGCCTCGGCGCGGTTGCGTACGGCCAGCTTCTGGATCGCCGTCGAGAGGTAGTTGCGGACCGTGCCCGGGGAGAGGTGCAGGGCTCTGGCCAGTTCGGCGTTGGTCGCGCCGTCCGCCGCCGCGCGCAGGACCTCGCGCTCGCGGTCGGTCAGCGGGTTCGCGCCCCCGGCGAGTGCCGCCGCCGCGAGCGTGGGGTCGATGACCCGGTCCCCCGCGAGGACCTTGCGGACCGCACGGGCGAGCTGGGCCGCGGGCGCGTCCTTGACCAGGAAGGCGTCGGCGCCCGCCTCCATGGCGCTGCGGAGATAGCCGGGGCGGCCGAACGTGGTGAGAACCACGATCTTCAGCTCCGGGAACTCCGCGTGGAGTTCGGCCGCCGCCTCGATGCCCGTCTTTCCCGGCATCTCGATGTCGAGCAGCGCCACGTCCACCGCGTGCTCACGCGCGGCGTCGAGGACCTCGTCGCCGCGCGCCACCTGGGCCACCACCTCGATGTCCGGCTCAAGGCCGAGCAGCGCCGCGAGCGCCTCACGGACCATCGACTGGTCCTCGGCGAGGAGCACCCTGACGGCGGCACCCGCACTGTTCGTACTCATGCGGAGGATCCTAGAGCCGAAGATCCCGAAGCGGAGCCGCCGGTCCCGTCACCCGCGCCCTCGTCCGGAAGCTCCAAGGACTCCAGCGGCACCCGCGCCGTGAGCCTGAAGCCCCTGCGTGCGCCGGGCCCCACGTCGAGGATGCCGCCGACCGCCTCCACGCGCTCGGTCAGGCCCGTCAGGCCGTTGCCCTGGGCGGCGGCGGTACCGCCTCTGCCGTCGTCCTCCACCGACAGTTCGATGACAGGACCGTCCAGGGTGTGCCGGGACGTGAACGCCACCGTGCAGCGGCGCGCGCCGCTGTGCCGCACGACGTTGGTCACCGCCTCGCGCAGCGCCCAGGCCAGCGCCGTCTCCCCTTCCTCGGCGGGGAGCACCGCGGGCGCCTCCAGGGGTACGTCGGCCTCGACACCGGCGGCGGTGAGCGCCGTGCGGGCGCCCGCGAGCTCGCCGGTGAGGGTGCGCCTGCGGTAGCCGGAGACCGCCTCGCGCACGTCCACCAGGGCCTGGCGGCTGACCTGCTCGATGTCCGCCACCTGCTGGGCGGCCTTGTCGGGGTGGGCAGGCAGCATCCGCCCGGCCAGCTCGCTCTTCAGCGTGATCAGGGAGAGCGAGTGGCCAAGGAGGTCGTGCAGATCGCGGGCGAGCCGCAGCCGCTCCTCGTTGGCGGCCAGTTGCGCGACGGTGGCCCGCGCCTGGCGCAGCTCGACCGTCGTACGGACCAGCTCCCGCACCCCCGTCATCGCGAAGCCGACCAGGACGGTGAGGACGGCGAGGCTGCCGAGCAGGTCCGCGACGCTGTCGGTGCGCAGGCCGATCAGGATCATCACGCCGGTGACGGCCGGGATGACCCACATCGCGTGCCGCAGCGGAAGCACGGCCCCGGCGGACACGGCCACGTACACGAAGAGCCCGAGCCAGGCCGTGCCGAAGGCGAACGAGAGGGCGACGGCCAGCGCGAGCATCGCCCCGAACGACACGTGCACCACACGCCAGTCGAACACCTTGGAGGTGTAGCGGAAGACCAGGGTCAGATAGCAGAACACGAAGGCCACGAGGCCGACCCAGCCGGACACCGTGGCCGCGTCGCCGTGGTCAGCCCGCAGCAGGTCCTGCACCGGGCTCGCCAGGAAGACCAGCCAGATACCGATCCACAGCGACTTGGTGAGCAGCTGGCGGCGGTCCGCCACCGGACGGCCGAAGCTCTTCAGGGGGTGACCGGGCTCGGCGCAGTCGGTGTCATTCACGCCTTCGATGTGTCCTTCCGGTACAGCCATGCCGCGCCGCCCGCGAAGAGGACGAAGTACCCGACGAGGAGCGCGATGTCCAACGCGCGCGGGGCGTCGCCCAGTTCGATGGCCTGTCCGAGGGCAGCGTACGCATGCGTCGGCAGCCAGGTGGCGATGTCGCTCAGCCACCGGGGGAAGGTGGCCGTGGGCATCCACAGGCCGCCGAGCACGGAGAGCCCGAAGTACACGATCATCGTGATCGGGCGGACGGCGTCGCCGGTCGCGAGATAGCCGATGGCCACGCCGAGCGCGGCGAAGCAGAGGCTGCCCGCCCAGATGGCTCCGGTCAGGGCAAGCCACTGCCAGGCATCGAGGCGTACGTCCTTGACGGTCGCGGCGACCACGAACACCACGACGATCGAGGGCAGGCTGACCACGGCGGCACTGGCGGTCTTCGCGATGACATAGCCGCGCCCCGGCAGGCTCGTCAGACGCAGCTGGCGGACCCAGCCGCTCTCGCGCTCCTTGGCGATGCGCTCGCTGTTGCCCATGAGGACGGCGGTGAGGGCGCCGAACGACGCCATCGACACCATGAAGAAGGCGGGCAGCGCGAGCCCCGTGTCGCCCACCATCTCCGTGCTGTCCTGGCCGCCCGCGATGATCAGGAAGAGCATCGACGGATAGATCACCGAGAAGAACAGAAACTTCTTGTTGCGCAGGGAACGGATGATTTCCAGCTTGGTCAGCGTCATGCCTTGGCCTCCTCGGCTGCGGTGATCGCCACGAATGCCTGCTCGAGGCCGAGGCCTGCGACCTCAAGGTTGCGGGGGTAAAGGCCGAGCCCGTACAGCGCGTGCACGGTGGCGTCGGCGTCCGTCGACTGGAGCCGTACGGTGGGGCCGGAGATGTCCACGGCGGTGAGGAACGGCAGGGCGCGAAGCTTCTCGTCGAGCCCGGAATCCTGCTCAGGAAGGTCGAACGAGACCTTCCGCGCCCCGGCCTTCGCCTTGATCTCAGCAGCCGTGCCGTCCGCGAGGAGACGGCCGCGGTGCAGTACGAGGACCCGGTCCGCGATCGCGTCGGCCTCTTCCAGGTAGTGCGTGGCGAACAGGACGGTGCGGCCCTGGTCCGCCTGCTCGCGCATGGTGGCCCAGAAGGCCTGGCGCACGGTGACGTCCATGCCGGTGGTCGGCTCGTCCAGGACGATCAGGTCGTTCGCTCCGGCGGTCGCGAGTGCGAAGCGGACGCGCTGCTCCTGCCCGCCGGAGAGCTTGTCGACCTTCCGGTCGGCGAGCGGGGTGAGGCCCGCCGCGGCCAGCACGTCGTCCGCCCGGTAGGGCCTGGGGTGCAGATCGCAGGCGAGCCGCACCAGCTCGCGGACGGTGACCTCCCCCATCAGGCCGCCGCTCTGCAGCATCGCGCCGACCCGGCCCGCGGTGATCGCCTCGCGCGGACTCGTGCCGAAGACGCGCACGGTGCCGCTGTCCGTGTTCCGCAGGCCCAGGAGCAGATCTAGCGCGGTGGACTTGCCCGCGCCGTTCGGCCCGAGGAGCGCGACGGTCTCGCCGGGGTGGAGATCAAGCGTGAGGGAATCCACGGCGCGGACGTCCCCATAGCTCTTGGTCACCTTCTGGAAGCTCACCGCGGTGACGGGCGGTGCTGCGGTCGTCGTCATGTGGTCCATCGTCGCCAAAAGGCGGTCGACGGCGGCAGTGTCGTGTGTGCCGAGTGCGGGATGACAGATGTCATGCCGGAGGGCAGATGTCATGCCGGAGGCCGGACGGTTCACTCCTGTGAGCCGTCCGGCCTCCGTCTGCCTGGATGTACGGGGATCAGCCGGCGTTGGTCTCGATCACGCCGATCCGCTCCGCCGGTGTCTTGCCGATCAGCGCCTTGTTCATCGCGGCGGCGACGTCCGTCGGCTGGACCGGCGTCTTGTCGCCGTTGCCGCGCTGGATC
>NZ_JBHTSF010000103.1:0-6437 GCF_042795295.1 Streptomyces sp. NPDC056486 | reverse complement strand
CGCTGGATCAGGATGCCGTCGAAGACGTTGCCGTAGAGCTTCTTGAGCTCGGTGGTGTTGTAGCGCACCTGCAGCGTGCCGTTCTCCAGCACCTTCGTCTCGAGCACCTTCGGCAGCGACTTCGCCGGGCCGAACGGGATGGACGCGTTACCCGCCTTGATCGTGACGTTGGCGGACATGGCGGGCTTCGCGAAGCGCGTCATGAACTTGTCGACCTCGGCGTTCGCGACGGTCGGCTTGCGCGTGGTGGTGGGCACCTGGACCGTGCCCGCGCTACCGGTCGCGACCTGCTTCTCGTACGCCTGCGAGACGGCCTTCGTCGACGCGGCGACGTCGATGCCCTTGCCCTCCTTGCCGTACACGGGGACGGCCTTGCCGGGCACGAACTGGACCGAGCCCTCCTTGGCCGAGCCCGAGCCGCCCGCGGCGCGCTCCAGGGCGGCCGCCAGCTTCTCCTCGTCCACGGGCATGACCGGCTCGGCGACGCGCTCGCCGCCGAAGAGCGATCCGATCACCGATACGGGGTTGTAGTCACTGCCCGCCGCCTCGCGGACGGTGGCCTGGCTGTCCAGGGTCAGGCCCGACTGGTCCGGCCTGAGCGTGACCGCTTCGCCGTCGACCGACAGCTTCAGGGGCTTGGTGACGCGCTGGCCGATCGCCTCGTCGAGCTTCTTGACGGCCTCGTCGCGCGTGCCGCCGCCGATGTCGACGCCGAGCACGGTGGTGCCCTTCGGCACGTCGGCGTGGTTCATCAACAGACCGGCGCCGTAAGCCCCGCAGGCCACGACGACCACGAGGACGCCCACGAGAACGAGCTTGTTGCGCCCCTTCTTCTTGGCCGGTGCCGCGGCGACGGGCACGTTCGGCTGCACCGGCTCGGGGAGCTTGGGCGGGGTGTGCGGCACGGGTCCGTCGGTCTGCGGGCCCCCGGGGAACGGCGAGTTCTGTGCGGGCGGTACGACGGGGATGCCGCTGGTCAGGGTGTCGCCGGAGACGTTGGTGCCGGGTGAGGGCGCGCTCGGGCCGCCGGGGATGGAGCCGGGGCCGCCGTGCACCGGGCCCGCCTTCTGCGGGGTGAGGATGGCGGTGTCGTCGCCCATGGCGGGCGTGCTGGGGCCCACGCCCGCGCCCGAACGGGCGGCGGGGTTGGCCGGGTTGGGGCGCTTGCCCGGGTTGCCGGGACTGCCGGGGTTGCCCGGAGCGCCCGGACCGCCCGAGTTCGGCGGAGCCATCGGGTTCGCCCGGCCTGCCGGGTTGGCCTGGTTCGCCGGGTCGGAAGGGTTGGCGCGGCTCGACGGGTTGGCGGGGTTCGGCGCCATCGGCCCTTCACCGGTGACCGGTCCGCCGGTCGGGCCCGAAGGACCGCGGCCACCGTCACCCCCGGGGCCCGCGGCGCCTCCGGAGAAGTACGGCAGGTCTCCGCGCTGAGGGTCGCCGCCCTGCGGCGCTCCCGAGCCGAGCGGGCCCGATGCCACAGCGCCGGACACGTCGAAGGAGCCCGTACCGGAGCCGCCCGCTCCCGAACCCGCGGACGGGCCGGCGGACGAACCGGTGGACGGACCAGCGGCCCCGGACAAGCCGTTCCCGCCGATGGTGCCGCCGGAGCTCTTGCGCGGCGCGAACCAGTCGCTCGTCTTCTCCTCCGGCGCTGCGGCAGGGGACGAGGGACCGGCGGCGGCAGGCCCGGCGGGCGCGGAGCCCGAACCGGACATCCCGGCGGAACCGGGACCTCCGGCGCCGTTCGCGGACCCCGGACGCCCCGCGCCGTCCCCGGCGTCGGATGCGTCCGCCGCGCGGCCCGCGTCCTGCGGACGCGGCGCGTTCACGTCGCTGCTCGCGACGGGCGTGCGCATGACGACCGGCGGGATGGGCCGCGACCCGGGGATGTTGATCCGGATGCGCGTGGTCAGCGTGGTCTCGGTCTTGGGCTCGTCGGGCCGCCCTTCGGCGGCCTGCTGCTGCGCGCCCTCCACGGCACCGTCCGACGCGGCGCCCTGCGCCGGGGAGCCGTACGGCGGCGTCCCCGAGGGGTAAGCGGCTCCACCGCGCCCCTGGGGCCCGGAGGACGAACTGTCAGTTTCACGACTCAAGGCAGGTTCTCCCGGTTGGCTCCGCCGCCCGTCTCGACCTCACTCGGGCGGCTCGGCGGCGCGCACCACCATACTGGCCGCCGTCGGCACTCATTCTGTGACCGCCGTCAAACCCGTGTGGGACACGGGTTGAAGTGGTACGTCACTTGCCAAGTCGGGCGGCGGGCCCGCCTGGTTGCGGCCGCAGACCGAGGGTGGCACACATCACAGCGACCGCCATTCCGCCGAGCAGGAAGGCGTACGAACCAAGCCCCGCGCCGAAGAGGAAGTCCCCCTCGGGCCGGCTGGCCGTGAGCAGTATGACGGCGACGAGCCAGCCCGCCGCCGGCGCCACCGCCCCCGCTCTGCCGCCGATGGCACGCGCCCCTCCGTGGAAGAGCCCGGCGGCCCCGAGGAGCGCGAGCAGCAACCCGGCCGGGAGCCAGCCCCCTTGGACGAGCGCGCCGGCCACACCGACGGCCGCACCCAGCACGAAGAGCCCCGCATAAGCGGCAAGACGGCCGAAATTGAGCGGCTGGGCGAGAGCGCTGCCTCCCGGCGGCGGAACCACGGAAGACGTCCCTCTGGATCCCCCGGACCTTGCGGATCCCGCAGACCCCCCGGACGATGTCGCACGCGAACGAGTACTCACAGCGCCGTCACCCCTTCGAGCCCCGCGCCGTCTTCGAGCCCCGCGAAC
The DNA here is from genome assembly GCF_042795295.1 of Streptomyces sp. NPDC056486. NCBI lineage: Bacteria > Bacillati > Actinomycetota > Actinomycetes > Kitasatosporales > Streptomycetaceae > Streptomyces > Streptomyces sp. NPDC056486. Next base: position 3,668 of record NZ_JBHTSF010000103.1, on the reverse strand, counting down.
AGATCCGTCTCACGCTCGCCGTCCACCGCACCGGCTTCTCCTCGCACCAACTCGTAGTACTCCACATCAAAGATCGGCTGCGCGAGCCCGTTCGACAGGACGAAGAGCGGACCCCGCACCTCGATCTGCGTGGCGTGCGCGCGCATCGCCGCCGCCTTCGCCTGCGCGAAGGCCGTCCCGTCGATCTCCGCCGTGATCCGTCCGTCGTCCGTCACACCGGGCACGTCCGCCACCACGCCGGGGGTCGTGAACGAAGAGTGCCGCAGGGCGCCCTCCATCCACCGGAACCGCTCTTCGACGACGGAGCGCGGCGCACGGTTCCAGTAGATCTTGCCGATGGTGTGCGGTTCGCCGAGATCCGCGCGGAAGGCTCCCTCGGCCGCGAGGTCCGCGGCGCGCATCGCGACCCGGTGGGCCTGGATGTGATCGGGGTGGCCGTATCCGCCGTCCGGGTCGTACGTCACGAGGACCTGGGGCCGCACCTCGCGGATCACCTCGACGAGGTCGGCCGCGGCGGCATCGAGATCGGCGGACCAGAAGGCGCCCGCCCGGTGGTTCTGCTCGATGCCCATCATCCCGGAGTCGCGGTAGCGTCCTGTGCCACCGAGGAACCGGTGGTCGGTGACGCCAAGCTCCTTCATCGCGGCGGCCAGCTCGCCGATGCGCTGCGGGCCGAGCACGTCCTCGCGGTCGGCCGTGAGATGGGCGAGCTCGGGCGGGATGACCTCGCCCTCCTCGCCGAGCGTGCAGGTCACCAACGTGACATGGGCGCCGTCGGCCACGTACTTGGCCATCGTCGCGCCATTGTTGATCGACTCGTCGTCGGGGTGCGCGTGCACGAGCAGCAGACGCCGGGCGGGCAGTTCCGTCATGGGACCACCCTACGAGCACCCCGCGCGACGATCAGAACGCGCTGCGAGCGGATCAGAACTTGATGTCGCCGATCATCCCCGCCACGTTGGTCGTCAGCTCGTTGATCGTCGGCGCGATGGAGGAGCTCGCCAGATAGAAGCCGAGCAAGACACAGACGATCATGTGGCCCGCCTTCAACCCTGACTTCTTGACCAGCAAGAAGACAATGATCGCCAGCAGCACCACCACCGAAATCGAGAGTGCCACGGCGGCTCACCTCCAAGTCCCAGACCCTGCACCAGTGCGGATGCCAGCAGGTACATACCCACTAAGCGCTACGGATCATAACTATCCGTGGGTCCGCATGACTCGGAGCACGGCAGCACAGGGGGGCGCATGCCCCATAGGCTCGGGGGATGACCACCGAGACGCCCGCGACCGCCGGGCACGCCGAGAGTCAGACGCAGCGGCTCTCCTTCCCCCGTCTGCACGCCCGCACGCAACGCTTCACTCTCGGTGCGCCCCGCGCGTTCACGGTGGCGCCGGACGGGTCCCGCGTCGCCTACCTGCGCTCTTCGTCCGGCACTGACCGGGCCAACCAACTCTGGGTCCTTGACCTCGAGGACGGCGCGGTCGAGCGTGTCGCGGCCGATCCCGGGACGCTGTTGAAGGGCGCCACCGAGCGCCTCTCTGCCGAGGAACGCGCCCGCCGTGAGCGCAGCCGCGAGGGCGGTGCGGGAATCGTGGGGTACGCGACGGACGCGGCGGTGGAACTCGCCGCCTTCACCCTCTCCGGGCGGCTCTTCGCGGCGGAACTGCGCGCGGGCACGGCACGCGAACTGCCCGCCCCCGCCCCGGTGATCGACCCGCGCCCCTCGCCCGACGGCCGCCACATCGCGTACGTCGCCGGGGGCGCCCTGCGGGTCACGGGCGCCGACGGGACGGGCGACCGTGCCCTTGCGGCGCCGGAGCCGGACTCCGTCGAGAAGGAGACCGTGACGTACGGCCTCGCGGAGTTCATCGCGGCCGAGGAGATGCAGCGTTCGCGGGGCTTCTGGTGGTCGCCCGAATCGGACCGCCTCCTTGTCGCACGCGCCGACGACGCTCCTGTGCGGCGCTGGTGGATCGCCGACCCCGCGCACCCCGAGACGGAGCCCACGCGGGTCGCGTACCCGGCGGCGGGCACGGCCAACGCGGACGTACGCCTCTTCGTCGTCGAGCTTGACGGCACGCGCACCGAGGTGATGTGGGACCGCGCCCGCTACCCGTATCTGGCGCGGGTGCACTGGTCGTCGGCCGGGGCGCCGCTGCTCCTCGTCCAGTCACGTGACCAGCTCAGCCAGCTCTATCTGGCGGTCGACCCGGACGACGGATCGACCCGCATGGTGCACGCGGAAGAAGATCCGCAGTGGCTCGAACTCTTCCCCGGCGCCCCCTCCTGGTCCCCCAGCGGAAGGCTGGTGCGGATCGTGGACGAGGGCGGCGCGCGCGTCCTGGCGGTGGGCGAACGCCCGTTGACGGGTCCGCAGTTGCACGTCCGCGCGGTGCTCGACGTGGCGGACGACGATGTCCTGATCTCGGCGTCGGCGGGCGAGGCCGCCGCGGCCCCCGAGACCGGCGAGGTGCACGTCTACCGCGTCAACGAACTGGGCGTCGAGCGCGTGTCCGCCGAACCCGGGGTGCACTCGGCGGTGCGCGCCGGCGGCCTCACGGTCCTCGTGTCGGCCACCCTTGACCAGCCGGGCTCCCGCGTCCAGGTACTGCGTGACGGCAAGCAGGTGGCTACCGTCGCCTCATACGCGCAGCATCCGGGGCTCACACCGCGCGTGACTCTCACCGAAGGGGGCGCACGCAAGATCCCGTGCGCCGTCCTGCTCCCCACGGACTACGAGGAGGGCTCGGGTCCACTGCCCGTACTCCTCGACCCGTACGGCGGCCCGCACGGCCAGCGGGTCGTCGCCGCCCACAATCCCTACCTCACGTCCCAGTGGTTCGCCGACCAGGGATTCGCGGTGATCGTCGCGGACGGCCGCGGCACTCCGGGACGCTCGCCCGCCTGGGAGAAGGAGATCCGGCGGGACTTCACCCTCACCCTGGACGACCAGGTGGACGCGCTCCAGGGCCTCGCCGCTTCCTTCCCCCTGGACCTCGACCGGGTCGCCATCCGGGGCTGGTCCTACGGCGGTTACCTCGCCGGGCTCGCGGTCCTTCGCCGCCCCGACGTCTTCCACGCGGGGGTGGCGGGGGCGCCGGTGACGGACTGGCAGCTGTACGACACGCACTACACGGAGCGGTACCTGGGGAACCCCGCTGAGGACCCTGCGCCGTACGCCCTGAGCTCCCTCGTCACCGAGGAGGGCCTCGTCTCGCCCGAGGTGCCGCACCGCCCTCTGATGATCGTGCACGGCCTCGCGGACGACAACGTGGTGGTGGCGCACGCGCTGCGCCTCTCCTCGGCGCTGCTTGCCGCGGGGCGCCCGCACGAGGTTCTCCCGCTCTCCGGGGTCACGCACATGACCCCGCAGGAACAGGTGGCGGAGAACCTGCTGCTGCTCCAGGTGGACTTCCTGAAGCGCTCGCTGAACCTGGTGTAGGCGCGGCAACCGGCCGGGGCGACATGGCAAACCCCGGCCGGTCTACGGCACCCGCACGGCCGTACGTTCTTCAGCGTGCCCTGTGCGTGTGGCGGGGCGGGGTCGGCCGGGTTGCCCGAATGTTTCTTTCCCCAAGCCCGCCCCAGGAATTTCAGCCCGTCCGGCGATTGAGGACATCTTGTACGGGGGTCCAGGGGGCAGAGCCCCCAGGTTTCGGGAAGG
>NZ_JBHTSF010000102.1:0-32044 GCF_042795295.1 Streptomyces sp. NPDC056486 | reverse complement strand
ACTACATCTACACTCAAAGAAAATTAACCCGCGGCCACCTGGACCACAACCAGGTGCTCTACCAACTGAGCTACACCCACCATGTCCGGTCGTTTTTCGTTCTTCTGACCGGCCGAGAAAAAGTGTACAGGGTCCGAAGGGGTGCTCGCGCACGCGTTTTCCGGACCCCGTACGGGGGCGATGTCACAAGGCTTCCGCGGACGCTACTCCGCGGGCAGCACGTACTTGGCCGCGATGGTTTTCGCGGTGTCGGAGTCCGGGCCCGGCTGCGGCACGAAGACCGCCTCGCGGTAGTAGCGGAGCTCGGCGATGGATTCGCGGATGTCCGCGAGGGCCCGGTGGTTGCCGTTCTTGTCCGGGCTGTTGAAGTACGCCCGGGGGTACCACCGCCGGGCGAGCTCCTTGATCGAGGAGACGTCGACGATGCGGTAGTGGAGGAACTCCTCCAGTGTCTGCATGTCGCGCAGCAGGAAGCCCCGGTCGGTACCGACCGAGTTCCCGCAGAGCGGAGCCTTGCGGGGCTCCTTGACGTGCTCACGTACATACGCCAGGACCTGCTCCTCGGCGTCGGCCAGCGTCGTGCCCGATGCCAGCTCGTCGAGGAGTCCCGAGGTGGTGTGCATTTTGCGCACCACCTCGGGCATGGTCTCCAGCGCCGCGTCCGGCGGGCGGATCACGATGTCCACACCTTCACCGAGCACGTTCAGTTCCGAGTCGGTGACCAGTGCGGCCACCTCGATAAGTGCGTCATTCGTCAACGAGAGCCCGGTCATCTCGCAGTCGATCCACACCATGCGATCGTTCATGCGTCTTACCCTACGGCGCGCTCCTCTGGCCGGGCAGTGGCGGACGCCCTGGCGCGTACATATCCGAGTAAGGCTTTCCCGGATCCGCCGACAGCGAGGTCGACGGAGCAAGCGCACTCGCGGCCGCCGTACGCCGGGTCTGCGACGGGACAGGACCGCTGTCCGCGTTCACCGTCGCCGTGGTGGGAACGGGCGCCGGGGATTCCAGCAAGGCCCGCTCACCCCCTTGCGGCCTGCGGGCGCGGTAAGCGGCCCGGTAGGCGGCGGGCGACGAGCCCAGCTGGCGGCGGAAGTGGCCGCGCAGGGCAACCGGCGAGCGGAATCCACAGCGGCCCGCGACCTCGTCGACGGAGTAGTCGGAGGTCTCGAGCAGCCGCTGTGCCTGCAGTACGCGCTGAGTGATCAGCCACTGCAGGGGAGCGCTCCCGGTAAGTGAACGGAACCTGCGGTCGAAGGTGCGCCTGCTCATGTAAGCGCGCGCGGCCAGGGTCTCCACGTCGAACTGCTCGTGGAGATGCTCCAGGGCCCAGGCGACGACCTCGGCGAGCGGGTCGGCGCCGATCTCCTCAGGTAAAGACCTGTCGAGATAGCGCTCCTGGCCGCCGGCCCTGCGCGGAGGCACGACGAGCCTGCGGGCGAGCGCGCCCGCCGCTTCGTTGCCGTGGTCCGTCCGCACGATGTGCAGGCACAGATCAATTCCGGCCGCGGTCCCCGCGCTCGTGAGCACGTCTCCGTCGTCGACGAAGAGCTCACGCGGGTCCACATGGACGGACGGATACCGCTTGGCCAGCGTCGGTGCGTACATCCAGTGCGTGGTCGCCGGACGGCCGTCGAGCAGACCGGCCGCGGCGAGCACGAAAGCTCCGGTGCAGAGCCCCACTATGCGGGCGCCCTCTTCGTGCGCGCGGCGCAACGCGTCGAGTGCCTCCGGCGGTGGCGGCGATGTAATCGACCGCCAGGCCGGCACCACGACGGTGCCCGCGCGTCCTATCGCCTCCAGGCCATGTGGCGCGGTGAGTTCGAGCCCCCCGGTCGTACGCAGCGGGCCGTCCTCACCGGCGCAGACCAGCAGCCTGTACCGGGGAACCCCGGCGTCCTGCCGGTCGATCCCGAACACGGAGAGCGGTATGGAACTCTCGAAGATGGGGCCACCGCTGAACAGCAGCACCGCGACAATCTCCCTGCGGCGGCGTCCGGACAGCTTCCGCGACGCGGCTTCTTGCACGGCAGTGGAGTCGTGGCTCATGGTGCTAAGCCCCCCTCGGTCGTCGCGGCTCCCTGTTCTTGGCCTTTTCTGTTACTGCTCCGTTTTCTACGGTCTCTGCGTTCCCGGCGCTCTTGGCGTTCCTGTCGGACCTGTCGCTCCTGCACGTTTCCCCTCGGTCCTCCACCAGTCCCCCGCCGTAATACAGTCATGATCGAATCTACTGTGTCCTGTGCTGCCGGGGTGACCAGTTAAGGACCCGGCACTATGTCGACATGGCAACTTGGCGTGAAGCAGTCGATCACGAAGCGTTGCACTCACAGGCGTTGCTGGGAAGTGCGCCTCACCTCCGTGGCCGGTCCCCGTAGGGTTCAGGCGGCCTCCGCACGCCTTTCAGCCCTGGTGGGACCGGGGTTGGGTACCCCTTCGGCCAAGGAATGCATGGCCATAGGAAGTTGGCTGAAAAGCAACGGGTGAGTACGCGCGAATCGGTCAGTCCCCCGGCGCTGACCCACCAGCATGCCGACCGCCCTTGTGCGCCCCCGCGCCCGTCCGTCCGTGCCGCCCGCGACGGTCCTGGCGCTGCTCCTCGATCAGCCGCGCCGCCCCCCGCTCGGACTGCCGCAGAAGCAGCCGGCAGACCCCCGTCACGGCCACGAGCCCGAGGGCCGACCCCGCGGCCCCGGCCAGTGATGTCCCGTACCCCACGAGGACGACGGGAACCAGGACGCAGCTGAAGGCGGCCCAGCGCACGACATCACTCACGGAGTCCTGCGCGGGGGCGGGGGGTGTTTCCTCGGCGCGCGGGGCCGGGACGCCGCCGTGCGGGCGTTCGTGCGCCCCGTGCGGCGGGCGGCGGTGGCTCGTGAGTGTGACGTGTGAGTCCGTAGTGACCTGTGAGGACACGGGCGGCGGTCCAGGCACGGAGGTCTCCCTGTGGCGGTGGCGTACCGGAGTTCAACGCGTGGTCGCCCGGCCGGTCACTGGCGTGAACCTTGTGGCCGATGGCGGCCCACACGGGTGGGTGCCCAAACCGCCTGTACGAGGCAGCAACCATTGCCATACGGGCGACGCTCATGCATGCTCCGGTGAACGCCGTGAGGCTCCCGCAGGGCCGGAAACAAGCCCTGGGCAGGAGAGGAGTGTCGCCGTACCCTTGGGGGTATGGGGTTGGGAAGATGATTCCCGGACACAGCTCCGGTTTTCGTCGCCGCTCCTCCTCGACCCTGTTCGACCCTGCTCGATCCTGTCCGTTCTGCCCGATACCGCGCTGTACGACCCGAACAAAATCGACCCTCCCACAGAGGACTCCTTCGCCGAGACACCCATGGCCGGTCACGAATTCTCCGAACCAGCGGACCGCAAGCGGCAGGTCGCCGATCCCACGGCGACCCCCCAGGCGGCTGAAGAACTACGTCATTCCTGTGATCCGGCCTTCCGGCACGGGGTCGTCGTCGGTTTCGACGGCTCGACATCCAGCGAACGCGCGCTCTCGTACGCGATCGGCATGGCCCATCGCTCCGGATCCGGTCTGATCATCGTGCACGTCGCCAATCGGCTCCCCACCACGGTGTGGGCGGGCTGTGAGCCGCCGGTCTTCGTCGACGTGCCGGATCACCGCACCGAAGTGCTCGGCCTCGAACTTGCCTGCGCGGATTATCTGTCCGAGGTGCCGTGGATCCTCGTCGAGCGGGGCGGCGACATCTGCCACGAACTCGAAGAGGTCGGCCGTGAGTACTCCGCGGACGCGATCGTCGTCGGCTCGACGCACGGGATCGTGGGGCGCATCTTCGGCTCGGTCGCGGGCCGGCTCGCGCGCCGCGCGCAACGCCCCGTCGTCGTCATTCCGTAACGCCGCTCCGTCCCAGGTGGGATATGGGTGGTGCGGCGTCAACTTCCTTGCCGTGCGGCTTCCCGGCGGCTTTCCAGGTGTAGATAAATCTACTCGCGCGTAGGAGTGGGTTGCGCCCTTGTGAAGGGTACGTACTGGTGGCACGACAACTGCACGCCCTGCTGACCGGGGAGTGACGGCCACCGGCTGAGGCAGGCGTGGGTCGGGGGAATGGGCGCCCCCGCCCCCTGAAGAACGACCCCTCGCACGCCTGGTGGCACGCGCGAGGGGTCGTTCATGTTCTGCGGCGCGGGGACTACTCCACCGTGACCGACTTGGCGAGGTTCCTGGGCTTGTCGATGTCGCGGCCCAGGGCCAACGCCGTGTGGTAGGCGAGGAGTTGGAGCGGGATGCCCATCAGGATCGGGTCCAGCTCGTTCTCGTTCTTCGGGACGAGGATGGTCTGGTCGGCCTTCTCCTGCTCCTGGTGCGCGACCGCGAGGATCTTGCCGCTGCGGGCCTTGATCTCTTCGAGGGCGGCGCGGTTCTTCTCCAGGAGGTCGTCGTTCGGGACGATCGCGACCGTCGGGAGCGCGGGCTCGATGAGCGCGAGCGGGCCGTGCTTGAGCTCGGACGCCGGGTAGGCCTCGGCGTGGATGTACGAGACCTCCTTGAGCTTCAGGGAGGCCTCGCGGGCGACAGGGTAGCCGCGTACACGCCCGATGAAGAGCATCGAGCGGGCGTCCGCGTACTGCTTGGCGATCTTCTTGATCTCGTCCTCCTGCTTGAGGATCTCCGAGATCTGACCGGGCAGCTTGCGCAGGCCCTCGATGATCCGCTTGCCGTCGGAGACCGACAGGTCACGGATGCGGCCCAGGTGCAGGGCGAGCAGGCCGAAGGCGACCGTGGTGTTGGTGAAGCACTTGGTCGAGACGACGCAGACCTCGGGGCCCGCGTGGACGTACACGCCCGCGTCGGCCTCACGGGCGATCGCGGAGCCGACGACGTTCACCACGCCCAGGACGCGGGCGCCCTTGCGCTTCAGCTCCTGGACGGCGGCCAGCACGTCGTACGTCTCGCCGGACTGGGAGACGGCGATGTAGAGGGTGTCGGGATCCACGACCGGGTTGCGGTAGCGGAACTCGGACGCGGGCTCGGCGTCCGCGGGGATGCGGGCCAGCTCCTCGATCATCTGAGCGCCGATCATGCCCGCGTGGTACGAGGTGCCGCAGCCGAGGATCTTGACGCGGCGCACCTTGCGGGCGTCGTGCGCGTCGAGGTTCAGGCCGCCGAGGTGCACGGTGGAGAAGCGGTCGTCGATGCGCCCGCGCAGGACGCGGTCCACGGCCTCGGGCTGCTCGAAGATCTCCTTGTGCATGTACGTGTCGTGGCCGCCCATGTCGTACGACTCCGCCTCCCACTCCACGGTGGTCGGCGACGCGGTCGTACGGGAGCCCTCGGTGGTGTACGTGCGGTAGTCGTCGGCCTTGATGGTGGCCATCTCGCCGTCGTCGAGGGTGACGACCTGGCGGGTGTGCGAGACGAGCGCGGCGACGTCCGAGGCGACGAACATCTCCTTCTCGCCGATGCCGAGGACGACGGGGGAGCCGTTGCGGGCGACGACGATGCGGTCGTTGAAGTCGGCGTGCAGGACGGCGATGCCGTACGTGCCCTCGACGTGGCGCAGGGCCTCGCGGACCTTCTCCTCCAGCTTGTCCGCCTGCGAGCGGGCGATGAGGTGGACGAGGACCTCGGTGTCCGTCTCGGAGAGGAACTCGATGCCGTCGGCGGTGAGCTTGGCGCGCAGCTCGGAGGCGTTGTCGATGATGCCGTTGTGGACGACGGCGACCTTGTCGTCACCCGACATGTGCGGGTGGGCGTTCTCGTCGGACGGGGCGCCGTGGGTGGCCCAGCGGGTGTGGGCGATGCCGGTGGTGCCCTTGAAGCGGGCGGGCACCTTGGCCTCCAGGTCGCGGACGCGGCCCTTCGCCTTGACCATCTTCAGGCCTGAGGCCTTGGGGCTGGTGATGACGACGCCCGCGGAGTCGTAGCCGCGGTACTCCAGGCGCTGGAGGCCTTCGAGGAGGAGGGGGGCCACGTCACGCTTGCCGATATAACCGACGATTCCGCACATAAAGGGTGTCCTAGCCGTAAGAGGGTGGTCGTTCTGGCTTCTTCCGGGCCTAGCCGTAGATCATGCGGCGCAGCTGTCTGAGCGTGAGATCAGGCGGCGAGACCGCGCGGTACTTGAGGTCCGCCGAGATCTGTTCGAAGATCGCCGCGTTCAGCAGGCCCTGACCCTGCAGTTCGCGGTGGCGGCGACGGACGAAGTCCTCGGTCGTCTCGTCGAAGTAGGCGAGCACGTCCTGGATGACCCGCAGGGCTTCGCCCCGCTGGAGCGGGGTGCTGCGGGTCAGATGGTCCACCAGGTCGTCGTGCATTCGTTGATCCTGAGGGAATAGCCCTCCGGGTGCAACAATCCTGCCCGTAATCGGGCAGGGTCGGGTCGGAAATCAGCCCGGATGCGGCGGGCTAGAGCCGTTTCAGTACTGCCTGCTTGGCCGCGGCGAACTCCTCGGCCGTGAGTATCCCGGACTGATGAAGCTCTCCCAGCTCCCGCAGGCGCCGCAGCAACGCGTCGTGATCGTCCTCCGCCGGGGCGGCGGGCTGCGCGGGCGCGGGCTGCGCCACCAGGGCAGGCGGCGCGTCCGGGGCCTCCGCGAAGGCCGCCGCCGGATGAGGCAACCGCGCCTGCACGGCCGCCGCGATCAGTGCCATCAGCGGATCCTTCTTGAAGCCCCACAGCTCGACGGAGTTCGGGTCGTACTTCGGAGGAGCCTTGGTGGGTGCGTGGCGCACGGTGAAGCGGAGGTAGCCGTTCTCCAGGCCCACCGCGGGCTGCCACTCCACCGCGGCGACGTCGGCGAGCGCCAGCGAGCGCGTACCGGACGCCGACTTCGCCTCCTCCGTCTTCCAGTTCCACTCCAGACGGATGTGCTCCCCGTCGAAGCTCACCGTGCCGTCCCCCGCCGACACCGAGAGCGGCACCGAAGGCCCCGGAAGCAGATAGCTCTCGCAGGACGCGGCGGGCACTTGTTCGATAAGGAGCGCGTTGCGGACCTCGTCGACGACGTACTCCGCGACCCCGTAGCGGTCCGTGTCCACCGTCAGCTGATACGGATCCGCCGCGTCCCCGAGCTTGCCCCCCGCGGCCTGCAGCAACGGATCCGCGCCGTCCCGAAGGCGCAGCCTCAGGCGCCCCGACTTCTTGCCCTGCTCGAAGGCGATGCCCGCCAACGCACCCAGTGGCACGGCCAGTTCTCCAAGGGACTTGCGCAGCAGAGACACGTTCTTGTCGCGCCCCGGCACAAGGCGCAGCGTCTCTCCGTCGAAGGTCCAGGTACCGTCGCGCTGGATGATTTCCGCCATGGGACGATTCTTCCATCGGCGGGCCGCCGAAGTGGTCTACACCCTTGACCCACCACGGGGTGCGAGGGTCCCATGGTGAGCGTTCGATTGAGATGCACCACAGTGATGGCCCGTCGAAGGGACCCGCTCGTGAGACAGCACCACAGATCGACCCGCCTGTTCGGCTCGCTGCTGCTCGTCGCCGCGGCCGGATTCTCGTCCGTGGCCGCTGTGCCGGGCGGCGGCAGCGGCGTGAAGGAGGCAGCCACGGCCACCACCCCGACCCCGCTCGGCCAGGTGATTCCGGCCCCGGCGTCCGCAGAGCCGGGCGGATCGCCGTACGAGATCAACTCCAAGACCCGCATCCGGGTCGACGACTCGCGTGACGCGCACAGGATCGGCGGCTATCTGGCGGGCGTCCTGCGTCCCTCGACCGGGTACTCCTTGAAGGTCACCGACGACGCGGGCCGCGACGGCATCCGGCTGCGGCTGAACTCCAAGGACAAGTCCCTGGGAAGCGAGGGCTACCGCCTGGAGTCCAAGCGCGGGTCCCTCACCATCACGGCCCGGGGGCCCGCCGGTCTCTTCTACGGTGTCCAGACGCTGCGGCAGCAGCTCCCCGCAGCCGCCGAGAAGAGGACCAAGCAGAAGGGCCCCTGGCTGGTCGCGGGCGGCACCATCACGGACTCGCCCCGCTATGAGCACCGCGGCGCGATGCTCGACGTGTCGCGGCACTTCTTCTCGGTCGACAAGGTCAAGCGCTACATCGACCAGATGTCGCTCTACAAGGTCAACAAGCTGCACCTGCACCTGAGCGACGACCAGGGCTGGCGCATCGCCATCGACTCCTGGCCCAGGCTCACGACGTACGGCGGCTCCACACAGGTCGGCGGCGGCAAGGGCGGCTACTACACGAAGGCCCAGTACAAGGACATCGTCCGGTACGCGGCATCCCGGCAGCTCGAAGTGATCCCCGAGATCGACATGCCGGGCCACACGAACGCCGCACTCGCCTCGTACGCGAAGCTGAACTGTGACGGTGTCGCGCCCCCGCTCTACACCGGCACCGAGGTCGGCTTCAGCTCGCTGTGCGTGAAGAAGGGCGTGACGTACGACTTCGTGGACGACGTCATCCGCGAGATCGCCGCCCTGACGCCCGGCAAGTACATCCACATCGGCGGTGACGAGGCGCACTCCACCAGCCATGAGGACTATGTGACCTTCATGAACAAGGTGCAGCCCGTGGTCGCCAAGTACGGCAAGACCGTGATCGGCTGGCACCAGCTGACCGGCGCCACGCCCGCCAAGGGCGCCATCGCGCAGTACTGGGGCTACGACGCCACCGGTGCCGCCGAGCGCGAGCAGGTAGCGAACGCGGCGAAGAACGGCACCAAGCTGGTCCTCTCGCCCGCCGACCGCTCCTACCTCGACATGAAGTACGACAAGGACACCCCGCTCGGCCTGTCCTGGGCGGGCTACGTCTCGGTGCAGCGCAGCTACGACTGGGACCCGGGGACGTATCTGAAGGGCGCGCCCGCGGACTCGATCAAGGGTGTCGAGGCGGAGCTGTGGTCGGAGACGCTCTCGACCTCGGCGCACATCGAGTACATGGCGTTCCCGCGTCTGCCCGGCATCGCCGAGCTCGGCTGGTCGCCCGCGTCGACGCACGACTGGAACACGTACAAGGCGCGCCTCGCCGAACAGGGGCCGCGCTGGGACGCGTTGGGCATCGGCTACTACAAGGCGCCCGAGGTGCCGTGGCCTGGTAAGTAGGCACGGCGTTCAGGAGCGGCACGTACGAAGGTGGGGCTCGGGAGGACCGTCTCCCGAGCCCCACCTGGTTCATGGGGTTACGCGATCGGGTTCTTCAGCGTCCCGACCAGCTGCAGCGCGCCCGCCGGGTCGGCGAGGTCCACCATCTGTTCGTTGTCCCGCAGCTGGAGCCTGTTCAGGCAGGACCGCGCGAACTCGGGGGCGAACATGTCGTACTGCTTGAACTTGTCGGCCAGTTGGGGCGTGGCCTCCTGGTACGACGTGACGCACTCGGTGACGGCGCCCCAGAACGTCTCCTCGTCCACCAGGCCCTCGGTGACGAGGTTCGCGGACAGGAAGCGGAAGAAGCAGTCGAAGACGTCCGTGAAGATCGACAGGAGCTTCTGGTCGTCGGGGACCTCGACCCGGAGCCGCTCGACGGCGGGCGGGAGCACCGCGTCCGGGTCCATGACCGCGATCTCCTCGGCGATGTCCTTGAAGATCGCCCGCTGTACGACGCCGTCCTTCAGGACCAGGATGACGTTCTCGCCGTGCGGCATGTAGACGAGGTCGTACATGTAGAAGCTGTGCAGGAGCGGCGTCAGGTAGGCGTGCAGATAGCCGCGCAGCCACTCGGTGGGGGTGAGCCCGGAGCGCTCGATGAGGGCGCCCGCGAAGGACGCGCCTTCGAGGTCGGTGTGCAACAGCGAGGCCATCGTGGCCAGTTGCTCGCCCTCCGCGAGCGAGGGGACGGGGCTCTCGCGCCACAGGGCCGCGAGCATTTTGCGGTACGGGGAGTAGCGGTCGGTCGCGGCCTCGTACTCCAGGTGGCGATAGCCGACGGCCGCGCGCTCGCGGATGATCGTGAGGCCGGTCGACTTCAGGGTCTCGTCGGTGTCGATGAGGTTCGCGAGCCAGTCGTTGATCGCCGGGGTCGCCTCCATGTACGCGGCCGAGAGCCCGCGCATGAAGCCCATGTTGATGACCGAGAGGGCCGTTTTGACGTAGTGCTTGGCCGGGTCGCTGGTGTTGAAGAACGTACGGATCGACTGCTGGGCCAGGTACTCGTCATCGCCCTCGCCCAGGCAGACCAGGTTCCGCTGGGCGACCTCGGCCGCGAAGGTCACGGAGAGCTTGTTCCACCACTGCCACGGGTGGGCCGGGATCAGAAGGTAGTCGTCCGGGTTCAGGCCCTGGTCCCGGAGTTTGTGGTCGAAGCGGTCGAGCGTCTCCTGGCCCAACTCGGCCCGGAAGAACGCCTCGTAGTCGATGCCCGCGCCCGCGGTGAACGCGGCGCGCTCCTTGCTCGCCGCCAGCCACACAAGGCGTACGGGGCTCGCGGTCTCGGGAGCGTACGAGAGGTACTCGTGCACGCCGAAGCCGAGCCGGCCGTTGTTGGCGACGAAGCAGGGGTGGCCCTCGGTCATGCCCGTCTCGATCTCCTGGAAGCCGGAGCGGGAGAGCTCGGCGGCCGGGATCGCGGGCTTGGTGAGTTTGAAGCAGGTGCCGGAGAGGGTGGAGGAGATCTCCTCCAGGTAGACCGGCAGGATCTCGTCGCTCAGACCGAGGGCCGTACGCAGCTCGATGAAGAAGTCGAGTGCGTTCAGGGGGAGTTCGGTGCCGTCGCGGTGCCGGGATATGGAATCGGCGTCGACCTGCCAGTGGTCGAGCCTGAGCCGTTTGGCGGTGAAGCGGTAGCGGGTCAGGGCGTCGTCGCTGCGGATGACGTATTTGTCCTCGCCAAGGGGCTCCGGGGTGAAGAGCCGCTCGTGGGAGAACTCGGCGATGGCTTTGCGGATGAGGAGGCGGTTGGCCTGCTCCCAGCGCTCGGGGGAGAGGTGCGCCGTTGCGTCGGACAGGGTCATATCGCCGATTCCCTTTCGCGTACTGCTTCTTCGAACTGCTCGCGGGTGCAGAAGCTCAGCAGAGCTCTTTTCTCCGGCTTCTGGATGACTTCGGACGCGCGGAACCCGACGGCTTCGTTGAGGGCGTGCACGGCCGTGTTGTCGATGTCGGGTTCGACCACGACACGCTTGACCGCCGGGTCGGCGAAGAGAGTCTCCATGACCTTGGTGATCACGTCCCGGGTGAAGCCGGGGATGCGGACGTCGGACGGCGCGGTGAGGAAGTGCATGCCCACGTCGCCGGGTTCGGGGTCGTAGAGGCCGACCAGTTCCACGTATCTGGGGTCGTAGCGCTCCATCAGGAAGGCGGGAACGCCTTCGTGCAGGCCGATGAAGGCGTCGTGGTGCTCGTGGGCGGCGATCGCCATGTACTCGCGCTCGACGTCCGGGAGCGTCGCCTCCTGCATCATCCAGAACGAGGCTTTGGGGTGGGTGACCCAGCCGTGCAGGAGCTCGGCGTCCTTCAGCGGGTCGAGGGGGCGCAGGCTGAGGTCTGCGGGCGTGCTGGGGGTGCTGGGGTTGCTCATACGGCGAACTCCTGGAACGCGATGGACTTCTCGACGGGGTAGTACTCCGCGCCGAGCAGCTCACCGATGATGTACGCGTTGCGGTACGGGCCCATGCCCAGGTCGGGGCTGGTCAGGGAGTGGGCGTGCACGGCACCGTTCTGCAGGAAGATGCCGCGTCCCGTGGTGTCGATCGAGTAGTTGCGGGCGACCTCGAAGCGGCCCCGGCCGTCCCAGCGGATGCGGTCGCGCACCGGCTCCAGGAAGTCGGGGGTGGCGTACTGGTAGCCGGTGGCCAGGATCAGGCCCTCGGATTCCAGCTCGAAGTCCTTGCCCTGCTCGTCCTGGCGCAGGCCCAGGGTGTAGGTGCCGTTCTCGTGACGCGCGCTCTGCAGCGAGGAGTTGGTGAGCAGCCGCGTCGGCACCGGGCCGCCGAGATTCTTCTGGTAGAGGAGGTCGAAGATCTCGTTGATCAGGTCGCCGTCGATGCCCTTGAAGAGGGTTTTCTGCTGGTCCTGCAGGCGGTAGCGGGTCGCTTCCGGCAGCGCGTGGAAGTAGTCGACGTACTCCGGAGAGGTCATCTCCAGGGTCAGCTTGGTGTACTCGAGGGGGAAGAAGCGCGGCGAGCGCGTGACCCAGTTGAGCTTGTAGCCGTGGACGTCGATCTCGCTCAGGAGGTCGTGGTAGATCTCGGCGGCGGACTGGCCGCTGCCGACGAGCGTGATCGACTCCTTCCGCTGGAGCTCCGGCTTGCTCTGCAGATAGCGGGAGTTGTGGATGAAGTCCCCGCCGAGGTCCGCGCACGCCTCGGGGATGTGCGGCGGGGTGCCGGTTCCCAGGACGAGGTGGCGGGCGCGGAAGGTGTCGCCGGTGGAGGTGTGGACGACGTACAGGTCATCCGCGTACGTCACCTCGGTGACCGTCGTGCTGAAGCGGATCGACGAGAGTTTGGCCGCGGCCCAGCGGCAGTAGTCGTTGTACTCGATACGCAGCGGATAGAAGTTCTCGCGTATGTAGAACGAGTACAAACGCCCCGCTTCCTTCAAGTAGTTGAGGAAGGAGTAGGGGGACGTCGGGTCCGCGAGCGTGACGAGGTCCGACATGAACGGGGTCTGGAGGTGAGCGCCCTCCAGGAACATGCCCGAGTGCCACTCGAAGTCCGGCTTGGACTCCAGGAAGAGGCCGCTGAGCTCGTCGATGGGTTCGGTCAGGCAGGCGAGGCCGAGGTTGAAGGGGCCAAGGCCGATTCCGATGAAGTCCAGGGGTTCCAGTGGCTCCAGGGGTTCCACTGGCTCTCGGCGGTCAGGAAGCGCGGTCAAGGGTCTCTCCCAGGTACTGCTCGGCGTGGCCGGCGATCAGATCGAGGACGGCCGTGATGTCGGCGACCGTGGTCTCGGGGTTGAGCAGGGTGAACTTGAGGTACTGGCGCTCGCCGACCTTGGTGCCCGCGACGACGGCGTCACCGGAGGCGAACAGGGCCTTGCGGGCGTACAGGTTGGCGCGGTCGATGGCGGAGGGGTCGCAGATCGACTCGGGTATGTAGCGGAAGACGAGCGTGGAGAGCTGGGGCTCCACGACGACGTCGTAGCGGGGGTCGGCGGCGAGCAGCCGCCAGGCGTCGTCCGCCATGTCGCACACGGAGTCGAAGAGCTCGCCGATGGCGTCGGCGCCCATCACCCGCAGCGTCATCCACAGCTTCAGGGCGTCGAAGCGCCGCGTCGTCTGCAGGGACTTGTCGACCTGGTTGGGGATACGTTCCTGCACCATGCGGCGCGGGTTGAG
Organism: Streptomyces sp. NPDC056486; assembly: GCF_042795295.1. Taxonomy (NCBI): domain Bacteria; kingdom Bacillati; phylum Actinomycetota; class Actinomycetes; order Kitasatosporales; family Streptomycetaceae; genus Streptomyces; species Streptomyces sp. NPDC056486. Next base: position 18,851 of record NZ_JBHTSF010000102.1, on the reverse strand, counting down.
GTACTCCGCGTGGTACGTCGCGTGGCTCAGCGTCGTCCGGTCCCGGACCAGGACGGCGGAGGAGCTCACCGGCTGGAAGAACGACTTGTGGTAGTCGACGGTGACCGAGTCGGCGCGCTCGATGCCGTCGATGAGGTGCCGGTTCTTGAGCGAGGCGAGCAGACCGCAGCCGTACGCCGCGTCGACGTGCATCCACGTGCCGTACTGCGCGCAGATCTCGGCGATCTCGGGGAGCGGGTCGATGGAGCCGAAGTCGGTGGTGCCTGCCGTGGCGACGACCGCCATGGGGGTGAGGTCGTTGTCACGGCAGCGCTCCAGCTCGCGGGCGAGCGCTACGGTCTGCATGCGCTTGTTGTGATCGGTGGGGATGACGATCACGGCGTCCTCGCCGAGACCCAACAGGGTCGCGGCCTTCTGGATGCTGAAGTGGCCCACCTCGGAGGCGAAGATACGCAGCCGCGAGGGCGGGTTCCCAGCCTTGGCGGCCTCTTCGCGGGCGAGCAGCATGGCCTGGAGGTTGGACTGCGAGCCGCCGCTCGTGAAGACGCCGTCGGCGGCCGGGCCGAGCCCGATGCGTTCGGCGGTCCAGTCGATGAGACGGCGTTCGATCAGTGTGCCGCCCGCGGATTGATCCCAGGTGTCGAGGGAAGAATTGATCGCGGAGAGCACCGCCTCGCCGAGCACGGCCGGAATGACGACCGGGCAGTTGAGGTGCGCGAGGTAGCGGGGATGGTGGAAGTACACGGCGTCGCGCAGGTAGAGCTCGTCGAGCTCGTCCAGGGCGGCGATGGTGTCGTGCAGGGGCTCGTCAAGGTCGACGGCCTCGATGCGGGGCGCGAGGTCTTCGACGGAGACGCCTGTGAAAGGGCGTGAGGTGGTGGCGATTCTGGCCGCCACCCGCTCGACTCCTTCGGTCACGGAACTGCGGTAACGCTCCGCGGTGGTGTCGTTGAGCAGGTGCGAGCGCATGAACTTCCTCTGGGTGAGGGGACTTGGGGGAAGTGAGGTAAGCCTAACCTAACTACCCCTGTGGATAAACCCAGGGGGGTGCGGTGGTCACCATGAGGCAGGAAACCGGAACGGCCTTCTCCGGAAAACGGAACAGCCCTCTCCGGAATGCGGAGAGGGCTGTGCTGTGCGGGCCTCGCGTGAAGGGGGTCAGCTGACCTTCTTGGCCTTCTCGATCGCGTCGGCGAGGTCCTCGAGGATCGGGGCGCACTTGTCGTACGAGTAGATGGGCTCGGTGACGCGCGGGATGACCTGTCCTGCCTTGACCGCGGGCAGCTTCGCCCAGGTCGGTTCCTCGATGTCGGCGGGCTGGATGGTGGCGGTGCGGTTGTCCATCATGATCACGTCCGCGGCGTGCTTGTTGACGTTCTCCCAGCTCAGGTTCTCGAACCAGCCGCCGCTCGCCTTCTTGGCGCTCTCGGACGGCTCGACGAAGTTCACGCCGAGGGACTTGAAGTACTCCAGGTCGGCGGAGAGGTTCGTCCCCGAGACGTAGAAGATGTCCTGACTCGCCGAGCCGACGAGGACCTTGATGTCCTTGTTCGCCTTGGCGACCTTGCGCAGCCGCTCGGCGGCGGCCTCGAAACGCTTCTTCGCCTTGACGACCTTGTCGGCCTTCACGTCCGCGCCCAGCGACTCGGCGAGCGCGAGGAGGCGCTGGAGGGGCTGGGTCATCTGGCGGTCGTAGACGCTGATGCCGGCGCTCGGGGCGAGCTTGAGGATCTTGTCCTTGCTCTCCTCGGGGACGCCCCAGAGGGTGCCCGCGTCGTCGAACATCGTGGAGACGAGGAGGTCGGGGGCGAGGCCCGCGTACTTCTCGATGTTGAACTTGCCCCATTCGTTGCCGAGGATCGTCACCTTGCTGACGTCCATGTCGCCGGCCTGGACGTCCGCCTTGCCGTCCTTGGTCTTCGTCGGGCCGAAGACACCCTTGACCTCGATCCCGTAGTCGAAGAGGGCGGCGGCGACGCTGGTGAAGGCGACGATGTTCTTCGGGGTCGAGTCCTGCTTGGCGGTCGTGCCGCGGTCGTCCTTGAAGCTCCAGGGGCCCGAGTCGCCGGCGTCCGCCTTGCCCGAGCCGCTCTTCTTCTCGTCTCCGCAGGCTGCCAGCAGGGCCGTGAGGCCGAGGGCGCCGCCGGCGGCGAGGATGCCGCGGCGGGAGGGCTGAGGGAGGCGGGCGTTGGGCATATGGGTCTCTGCTTTCGTGAGGACGGCGGCGGTGGCCACTGGCCGGAATCAGCGCTTAGGCTAACCTAACCTAAGCGGATGTCCAGTGGCCCTCGCGGTCGCCTTCCCTTGGGCAGGGCTGTTATCCGGGCTGTTATCCGGGCTGTTGTCCCCGGAGGCCCGGCTCCCCGCTATCCCGCGAAGCCCAGCTCCCTGGCGATCAGCATGCGCTGGACCTCACTGGTCCCCTCGCCGATCTCCAGGATCTTGGAGTCCCGCCACATCCGGGCCACGGGGTACTCGTTCATGAAGCCGTAGCCGCCGTGGATCTGCGTGGCCTCGCGGGCGTTGTCGACGGCGACCGTGGAGGAGTAGAGCTTCGCGATCGCCGCCTCCTTCTTGAAGGGCTCCCCGCCGACGAGGCGCGACGCCGCGTCCCGCCATCCGACCCGGGCCATGTGCGCCCGCGTCTCCATGTCGGCGATCTTGAACTGGATCGCCTGGTTCGCCCCGATCGGCTTGCCGAAGGCGTGCCGCTCCTTGGCGTACTTCACGGACTCGTCGACGCAGCCCTGCGCGAGGCCCGTCGCGAGCGCGGAGATCGCGACCCGGCCCTCGTCGAGGATCCGCAGGAACTGGGCGTAGCCGCGCCCTTCTTCGCCGAGGAGGTTCGCCGCCGGGACCCGCACGTCCGAGAAGGCCAGCTCGCGCGTGTCCGAGGCGTTCCAGCCGACCTTCGAGTACGGGGCCGCGACCGTGAACCCGGGTGTCCCCGACGGCACGATGATCGAGGAGATGAGCGGACGGCCGTCCGCCTTGCGGCCGGTGACGGCGGTGACCGTGACCAGACCCGTGATGTCCGTGCCGGAGTTGGTGATGAAGCACTTGGAGCCGTTGATCACCCACTCGTCGCCGTCCCGCACCGCGGTCGTGCGGGTGCCGCCCGCGTCCGAGCCGCCGTCCGGCTCGGTCAGACCGAAGGCGCCGAGGAGCTCACCGGAACAGAGCCGGGGCAGCCACTCGCGCTTCTGCTCGTCCGTACCGAAGAGGTGGATCGGCATCGCACCGAGCGAGACCCCCGCCTCCAGGGTGATCGCCACGGAGGAGTCGACCCGCGCCAGCTCTTCGAGTGCGATGCCGAGGGCCAGATAGTCGCCGCCCATCCCGCCGTACTCCTCGGGGAAGGGGAGGCCGAACAGGCCCATGCGGCCCATCTCACGGACGATCTCGTACGGGAATTCGTGGCGTTCGTAGAGGTCGCCGATCTTCGGGGCGACGACGTCGTGCGCGAACGCCTCTACCGTGCGGCGGAGTTCCTCGTGCTCGGGGGACAGGCGGTGGTCCATCGCTCTTCACTGCTCCTGGTGGGAGGTGCCCGTCAGGGCACGGACGGTGCGGGACGGGCTGGGTCGGCCCAGTTGTTCGGCCATCCACGCGCTGGTGGCGGTGAGACGGCCGAGATCGACGCCGGTCTCGATACCGAGGCCGTCGAGCATCCATACGAGGTCTTCGGTGGCGAGGTTGCCGGTGGCGCTCTTCGCGTAGGGACAGCCGCCGAGGCCGCCCGCCGACGCGTCGACCGTGCGCACGCCGTGCTGCAGGGCGGCGAGGGTGTTGGAGAGCGCCTGGCCGTACGTGTCGTGGAAGTGCACGCCGATGCGGTCCGTCGGCACGCCCTCTTCGTTCAACTCGGCGAGCAGGGCCAGGACATGGCCCGGGGTGGCGACGCCGATCGTGTCGCCGAGGCTCAGCTCCTCGCAGCCCATGTCCAGCAGGGCCTGCGCGGTGCGGACGACCTGGGCGATGGGCACCGGGCCCTCCCACGGGTCGCCGAAGCACATGGAGAGATAGCCCCGCACATGCACCTTCTGCTCGCGTGCGCGGGCCACGACCGGCTCCGACATCGCGAGGGCCTCGTCCATCGTGCGGTTGAGGTTGGCCTTGGCGAAGGACTCCGTGGCGCTGACGAAGACGGCCACGCTGCGGGCCCCGAGCGCGAGGGCACGGTCAAGACCCCGGGCGTTCGGCACGAGGACCGGGAGCTTGGCCTCCAGGTCATGAAGGAGCGGGAACAGCTGCTCGGCGTCGGCCAGTTGGGGCACCCACTTGGGGTGCACGAAGCTGGTCGCCTCGACGGTCGTGAGGCCCGCGGCGGCGAGGCGGTGGATGAACTCCGCCTTGATCTCCGTGGGGACGACCGCTTTCTCGTTCTGCAGGCCGTCCCGGGCGCCCACCTCATAGATGCGGACGCGGGGCGGCAGGTCCTGGGTGGGGACGGCCATGGGGAGCCCCGTGGGGAGCGTCATTTCTCCTCCTGCGGATCCTCGGGGATCACCACGGCCAGGATCTGGTCCATGGCGACGGTCGCGCCCGGTGTGACGTCGAGTTCGCTGACGGTGCCCGCGTGCGGGGCGGAGATGACGTGCTCCATCTTCATCGCCTCCACCACCAGGAGGCTCTGTCCCTGGGTCACGTGATCGCCGGTGGACACCTTGACGACCGTGACGGTGCCGGGCATGGGGGCGGTCAGGGCGTCGGCCCCGCTGTGGGCGGCGCCGGTGAGGCTCGCCGCCACGGGGTCGTGGTCCTGGACGTGCCAGGCGTCGCCGTCCCTGCCGAGCCAGTCGGCGGCGCGGTGGAAGGTGTGGACGATGCCGTCCACGTGGACCGTGACGCGGCCGGGCTCCACGGTGCGCGGGCCCTCGCCCGCGATGTGCCCGACGGGCTCGTGTCCCGGCACGCGGAGGTGGTGCGTGAGCGGGGCCGGGGTGCCGCCGAGGCGCCAGCCCTCAGGCACCGAGAACGGGTCTCGCCAGCCGTCACCGGTGGGTTCGAGGGCGGCGGTGCGGACGGCCGCCGCGGCTTCGTACACCTCGTCGGGCACGCCTTGGGGGACGAGGCTCTCCGCCTCGCGCTCCACGAGGCCGGTGTCCAGTTCGCCCGCCACCACGGCCGGGTGGGCGAGCAGCCTGCGCAGGAAACCGGCGTTCGTCGGCACCCCGAGCGTCACCGTGTCCGCGAGCGCCGCCCGCAGCTTGCGCAGTGCCGTCGGCCGGTCGGGTCCGTACGCGATGACCTTCGACAGCATCGGGTCGTACAGGCTCCCGATCTCCGTGCCCTGGCTAAGCCCGGAGTCGGTCCGCACGCCGTCGCCCTGCGGCTCGTGCAGGGCGAGGACCGTGCCGCCGGACGGCAGGAAGCCGCGCGAACCCGCTTTAACAGACACAGTCTCCGCACAGACGCGGGCCTCGATCGCGTGGCCCGTGAGTGTGATGTCGTCCTGCCCGTACGGGAGTTCCTCACCGGCGGCGACCCGCAGCTGCCACTCCACCAGGTCGATACCGGTGATCAGCTCCGTCACCGGGTGCTCCACCTGGAGCCGCGTGTTCATCTCCATGAAGTAGTACGAGGACGGGTCCTTGCCCGGCACGATGAACTCCACCGTGCCCGCGCCCGCATACCCGCAGGAGCGCGCCGCCTGGACCGCCGCCTCGCCCATCGACGCGCGCGTGGCCTCGTCGAGGAGGACGCTCGGTGCCTCCTCGATGATCTTCTGGTGGCGGCGCTGGAGCGAGCACTCGCGCTCGCCGAGGTGGATCACGTTGCCGTGGCCGTCGGCGAGGACCTGGATCTCGATGTGCCGGGGGCGGTCGATCCACCGCTCCACGAGCAGCGTGTCGTCGCCGAAGGAGGACCGTGCCTCGCGGCGCGCGGCGGCGATCTCGTCCGCGAGCAGGGAAGCGTCCCGCACGAGCCGCATGCCCTTGCCGCCGCCGCCCGCCGAGGGCTTGAGCAGCACCGGCATGCCGATCTCCCGGGCGGCATCGGCCAGTTGGGCGTCGGTCAGGCCGCTGCCCGACGATCCGGGGACCACCGGGACCCCGGCCGCCTCGACCGTCTCCTTGGCGCGGATCTTGTCGCCCATCAGGTCGATCGCCGATGAGGGCGGCCCGATGAAGACGAGGCCCGCCTCCGTGCAGGCCCGTGCGAACTCGGCGTTCTCCGCGAGGAAGCCGTACCCCGGGTGGACGGCCTGGGCGCCGCTGCGGGCCGCCGCGTCGAGCAGCCGCTCGGCCGACAGATAGCTCTCGGCGGCCGGCGGCGGACCGAGGCGCACGGCCATGTCCGCCTCGCGCACATGCCGGGCGTCCGCGTCCGCGTCGCTGAACACGGCGACCGAGCGCACGCCGAGCGCCCGCAGCGTCCGGATCACGCGGACCGCGATCTCGCCCCTGTTGGCGACCAGAACGGTGTCGAACATCGTCCCTCTCCTGCTGAAGCTCCTGCTGCAGTTCCTGCTGAAGTCGGTCATCGTCCGCCCCTCACATCCGGAAGACGCCGAAGCCGGGCTCGCCCAAGGGCGCCTCGGCACAGGCGGTCAGGGCGAGGCCGAGGACCTGCCGGGTCTCCATGGGGTCGATCACGCCGTCGTCCCAGAGCCGCGCGGTGGCGTAATAGGCGTTGCCCTGCTCCTCGTACTGGGCGCGGACCGGGTCCTTGAAGGCCTGCTCGTCCGCGTCCGACCACTCCTCGCCCCGCGCCTCCAACTGGTCGCGCTTGACGGTCGCGAGGACCGATGCGGCCTGCTCGCCGCCCATCACGGAGATCTTGGCGTTCGGCCACATCCACAGGAAGCGGGGGGAGTAGGCACGGCCGCACATCGAGTAGTTCCCCGCGCCGTACGAACCGCCGATCACGACCGTCAGCTTCGGAACGCGTGTGCAGGCCACCGCCGTCACCATCTTGGCGCCGTGCTTGGCGATGCCGCCCGCCTCATAGTCCCGGCCGACCATGAAGCCGGAGATGTTCTGCAGGAAGACGAGGGGGATGCCGCGCTGGTCGCACAGCTCGATGAAGTGGGCGCCCTTCTGGGCGGACTCGGAGAAGAGGATGCCGTTGTTCGCGATGATGCCGACGGGGTGGCCGTGGACGTGGGCGAAGCCCGTCACGAGGGTCTGGCCGTACTCCGCCTTGAACTCGGCGAAGCGCGAGCCGTCGACCACGCGCGCGATGACCTCGCGGACGTCATAGGGGGTGCGGGAGTCCGTCGGCACCGCTCCGAACAGCCCGAGGGGGTCGACCTTCGGCTCCTCGACCGGGCGGACGGACCAGGGGGCTTCAGCGCGATCGGGGAGCGTGGAGACGATCGTCCGCACGATCCGCAGCGCGTGCGCGTCGTCCTCCGCGAGGTGGTCCGTCACTCCGGAGACCCGGGAGTGGACCTCGCCGCCGCCCAGCTCCTCGGCCGTCACGACCTCGCCGGTCGCCGCCTTCACCAGGGGCGGGCCGCCGAGGAAGATCGTCCCCTGATTGCGGACGATCACCGCTTCGTCGCTCATCGCGGGGACGTACGCCCCGCCCGCCGTGCACGAGCCGAGCACGGCCGCGATCTGCGGGACGCCCGCTCCGGACATCCGTGCCTGGTTGTAGAAGATCCGCCCGAAGTGCTCGCGGTCCGGGAAGACGTCGTCCTGCATCGGCAGGAAGGCGCCGCCCGAGTCCACCAGATACAGACAGGGGAGGCGGTTCTCCAGCGCGACCTCCTGGGCGCGCAGATGCTTCTTCACCGTCATCGGGTAGTACGTGCCGCCCTTGACGGTGGCGTCATTGGCGACGATCACGCAGGTGCGTCCGGAGACCCGGCCGATCCCGGCAATGACGCCGGCGGCCGGTGCGTCCCCGCCGTACAGCCCGTCGGCCGCGAGCGGTGCGAGCTCCAAGAAGGGGGAGCCGGGGTCGAGCAGGGCGTCCACGCGGTCGCGGGGCAGCAGCTTGCCGCGCGCGACATGGCGGGCGCGGGCCCGCTCGCCGCCGCCGAGCCTGGCGGCGGCGAGCTTGGCCCGCAGGTCTTCGACGAGGGCGGTGTGCGCCGCCTCGTTCGTCCGCCATGCTTCGGACGCGGGATCAGCCGCGCTCGTCAGCACCGGTGCCTGCAGCATCAGTCGAGCCCCCTTGCTCGGTTAATGAGCGTTAACGTATTGCGTTCAGGTTAACGACCGCTAACCGCCCTGTCTAGAATTGATTCCATGGCCACCAGAACCGACGCCCCCACCCGTCGCGAGCAGATCCTCAGAGAAGCCGCCCGGCTCTTCGCCGAGCGCGGCTTCCACGGAGTCGGAGTGGACGAGATAGGGGCCGCCGTCGGCATCAGCGGACCCGGTCTCTACCGCCACTTCGCGGGCAAGGACGCGATGCTCGCCGAGCTGCTCGTCGGCATCAGCGGGCAGCTCCTGACCGGCGGCAAGCGATGTGTGGCCGACGCGGACGGGTCGCCGGAGCGTGTGCTCGACGCGCTCATCGAGGGGCACATCGACTTCGCCCTGGACGACCGCTCCCTGATCACCCTGCACGACCGCGAGCTCGACCGGCTGCGGGACACCGACCGCAAGCTGGTCCGCCAGCTCCAGCGGCAGTACGTGGAGATCTGGGTCGACGTGGTGCGCAAGGTCTATCCGGACCTCGCCGAGATCGAGGCCCGTGTCTGTGTGCACGCCGTCTTCGGGCTGCTCAACTCCACGCCGCACCTGAGCCGGCGCGACGCGCTGCCCAGTCGTACGGCCATGGCGCAGCTGCTGCACGGCCTGGCGCGCGGGGCGTTCGCGGCGGCGGTGGCGTGACGGGAGCGACAGGGCTTATCTCTGGACGGTCCGGTGACCGGCGGGTAACGTTTGTCTGAGCAAGCGCTTAGTCGTGTTGCGCTTGGCCGAGCCTGGTGTCGTATCGAAGGAGTTCTCCCGTGCGCCGTACCGTTTTCAATGAGGACCACGAGGCGTTCCGGGAGACCCTGCGCGCCTTCATCGAGGCCGAGGTCGTCCCGGTCCACGAGGAGTGGTTCGCCGCCGGAATCGTGCCGCGCGAGTTCTACTACAAGCTCGCCGAGCTGGGTCTCTTCGGCATCAGCGTCCCCGAGGAGTTCGGCGGCGCGGGCATGGAGTCGCACAAGTTCGAGGCCATCCAGTACGAGGAGACGGCCCGCGCGGGCGTCAGCTTCGGCGGCTCCGGCGTGCACGTGCTCCTCGCCCTGCCGTACATCAAGGCGCTCGGCACCGACGAGCAGAAGAAGCGCTACCTCGAGAAGTTCGTCTCCGCCGAGGAGATGTGGGCCCTGGCGATGACCGAGCCGGGCACCGGCTCCGACCTCGCGGGCATGAAGACCACGGCCAAGCTCTCCGAGGACGGCACGCACTACGTCCTCAACGGCTCCAAGACCTTCATCACCGGCGGTGTGCACGCCGACCGCGTGATCGTCTGCGCCCGTACGTCAGCGCCCACCGCCGAGGACCGCCGCCACGGCATCTCGCTCTTCGCCGTCGACACCAAGTCCGACGGCTACTCGATCGGCCGCAAGCTCGACAAGCTGGGCCTGAAGACCTCCGACACCGCCGAGCTGGCGTTCGTCGACGTCAAGGTCCCCGTCGAGGACCTCCTCGGCGAGGAGAACAAGGGCTTCTACTACCTCGGAAGCAACCTGCCCTCCGAGCGCTGGGGCATCGCCTACGGCGCGTACGCGCAGGCCAAGGCCGCCGTCCGGTTCGCCAAGGAGTACGTGCAGGACCGCACGGTCTTCGGCAAGACGGTGGCCTCCTTCCAGAACACCAAGTTCGAGCTCGCCGCCTGCCAGGCCGAGGTGGACGCCGCGGAGGCCGTCGCCGACCGCGCCCTCGAGGCCCTGGACGCGGGCGAGCTGACCGCGGCCGAGGCCGCATCCGCGAAGCTGTTCAACACCGAGGTCGCGCACCGCGTCATCGACAAGTGCCTCCAGCTGCACGGTGGCTACGGCTTCATGAACGAGTACCCCATCGCCCGCCTGTACGCGGACAACCGCGTCAACCGGATCTACGGCGGCACCAGCGAGGTCATGAAGATGATCATCGCCAAGGACATGGGCCTGTAAAGATCCCCCTGTAGAACTGGATTCATGAACAAGGCACTTGAAGACCTCCTCGATCTGCTCGACCTCGAGCAGATCGAGGAGGACATATTCCGGGGCGAGAGCCGCTCGGCACTCGTCCCGCGCGTCTTCGGCGGCCAGGTGGCCGCCCAGGCGCTGGTGGCGGCCGGTCGCACGGTCCCCGCCGATAGGCCCGCCCACTCCCTGCACGCGTACTTCCTGCGTGCGGGGGATCCGGGGGCGCCGATCGTCTACACCGTCGACCGGATCCGCGACGGCCGCTCCTTCACCACGCGCCGGGTCGTCGCCGTCCAGCACGGGCAGCCGATATTCCACCTCTCCGCGTCCTTCCAGACCTACGAGGAGGGCCTGGAGCACCAGACGGGGATGCCGTCGGCGCCGGACCCGGAGACACTCCCGACCGCCGCCGAGATGCTCCCTCGCCACCTGCCGTCCCACGTCGCCGAGCGCCTGGTCGAGGCCCGCGCGGCCGTCGACCTGCGCTACGTGGACGCACCGCCCTGGGCATCGGTCGGGCAGCCGCGCGAACCGCGCTCCCAGGTGTGGTTCCGCACGAACGGCAAGCTCGACGACGTCGACAACTCCGCCAACCACACGGTCGACTCCTTGCTGCACGTCTGCCTCGCCACGTACGTCTCCGACATGACGCTTCTCGACTCGGTGCTGCTCGCGCACGGCCGTGGCGGCTGGGCGGTCGGTGACGTCGTCGGCGCCTCGCTCGACCACGCGATGTGGTTCCACCGCCCCTTCAAGGCCGACGAATGGCTCCTGTACGACCAGGAGTCGCCCTCCGCGTCCGGCGGGCGCGGCCTCGGCCAAGCGCGGATCTGGACGCAGGACGGACAGCTCGCGGTGACGGTGATTCAGGAAGGCGTGGTGCGCGTCCCGCGCTGAGACCCGGGGTTCGCGTTCCCCGGTGATCGGACATACCGTCCGATACATGAGTGAGCAGGTCGACAGCAGTCAGCCAGAGCCGCCCGAGAGCGGCGGCGAGAGCACTTTCACCGTCATCGTCGCCGCCGTCGCCAACCTCGGGATCGCCGTCGCCAAGGCCGTCGCCGGTGTCATCAGCGGGTCGAGCGCGATGCTCTCCGAAGCGGCGCACTCCTTGGCCGACACCGTCACCGAGCTGCTGCTCCTCACCGCCCTGAAGCGGAGCGAGAAGCCCGCCGACGAGGAGCATCCCCTCGGCTACGGCCCCGAGCGCTACATCTGGGCGATGCTCGCGGCCGTCGCCACCTTCGTCGGCGGCGCCGTCTTCTCGATCTACGACGGCATCCACACGCTGGTGGCGGGCGAGGAGCTCGGCGACCCGCTCATCTCGTACATCGTGCTCGCCATCGCCTTCCTCCTTGAGGGCTATTCGCTGCGCACCGGCGTCAAACAGGCACGCGGTGAGGCGGAGCGCTTCGGGGCCTCCTTCGGGCGCTACATGCGCTACACGCCCGACACCGCAGTGAAGGCCGTCGTCATGGAGGACTCCGCCGCCCTGGCCGGACTCGTGCTGGCCGCCCTCGGACTGCTCGGCGGGCAGCTCACCGGGTCCGGCGTGTGGGACGGCGTGGCCTCGCTCTGCATCGGCGTGCTGCTCCTGTACGTCGCCTGGGTGCTCGGGCGCAGCAACGCCCAGCTCCTCATCGGGCGCCCGCTGCCCAAACCCATGCGCAAGGAGATCCGCGACGAACTCCTCGCCTCCGAGCACGTCGAGGCCGTGCTCGAACTGACGACGCTGCTCCAGGGGCCGCGCGAGGCCCTCGTCGCCGCCAAGGTCGACTTCCGTGACGCCTCGACGGCGGCACAGATCGAGTGGGCCTGCGAACAGGCCGAGCGGCGGGTGCGGGAGCGGTTTCCCGGCGTACGACGGGTCTACCTGGACCCGACGCCGGGGTACGCCCAGCGGCGCGAGGAGGGGCTCAACCCGTGGCCGTGAGGCCCGCCGCGTCAAGGAGGTAGGCCGTCATCGGGTCGTAGAAGCGCGGGCTCGTGACGTGGTCGTCCAGCGGGACCGTCACCTGGAGAGTGCCCTCGGCCTCGCCGATGAACAGCGCCGGGTCGTTGCAGTCCGCGTACCCCACGGAGTCGATGCCGCGCTGGCCCGCCCGTCCGGCCCAGCCGTGGTCGGCGACGACCAGGTTCGGCAGCGGGCGCCCCTCGCGCTCAAGGCCGTCAAGGATCGCGTTCATCGGCTCGGGGGAGTGCGTGTGCCACAGGGTCGCGCCGCGCTCCAGCATCGCCACGTCCGCGAACTGGAAGACCATGCCCTCGTCGGCGGTGAGGCCCTCCGGGATGACGACGATCTCGCAGCCGGCCGCGCGCAGGGCGGCCGCCGTGGCGCGGTGCACGTCGAGCAGACCCCCGGGGTGGCCGGTGGCGAAAAGGACCCTCTCCTTGCCGGCCGCCGCCTTGCGCAGACGCGCCGCCATGCGCTCCAGGGCGTCGACCGTCAGCTCCGGGTCGATGGTGTCCTGCCCCTGCCGGAACGCGTCGTCGTCGATCACGCCGCACCGCTCGGCCATCACCGCGAGGACGTCCTGCTCGTCGGTCCAGCGGTCGCCGAGCTCAAGGCCGAGCCAGTAGTGGCGGTCGCCGTTCGCGAGCTTCCTGTAATGACTGAGGTTGTTCTCGCGGGGCGTGGCGACATCGCCCGCGATGCGGGAGCGTACGAGGTGGTCGACAAGCGCGGCACGGCTGGGTATTGGCATGGCTCCTATTGTGCCGCCGGTAACCGGCCGGCGGCGGGCAGTCCCGAACCCTGGACCTGTGACCTGCGCCCCTCTCCGCCGGCTCCCGGGTCACCTGCCGAGCGCGAACCACAGCTCCATCCGTACGTCGGGATCGTCCAGGTCCGCCCCCAGGAGCGCCGCGCACCGCGTCACACGCTGGCGGACCGTGTTGCGGTGGACGCCGAGCGCGGTCGCCGTGCGGTCCCAGTTGCCGTGCAGGGAGAGCCAGGTGCGCAGGGTCCCGGTGAGCGCCACGCTGTCGCCGAGCGGGGCGAGCAGCACGCGTGCGTGGGCGGCGGCCTCGGCGGGTGCGACCAGAGCGGCGATGCCCGCCTCGCGGTGCCGGACGAGCGGCGTGCGGGTGGCCTCGGCGCGGTGCAGGGCGCGGTCAGCCTGGGCGTCGGCCGCGGGCAGGTCGCCGGGGGCGGCGGGGGCGGAGGCTCCCAGGGTCCAGCCGGGCTGTCCGGTGAGCTCGCGGTCGGCGGGCAGCAAAAGCCGTACGAGGTCCTGGTCCGCGTCCGTGTCGACCAGGCCGCTGCCCAGCGCGGCGGCGAGCGCGGACGCGGCGACGGAGTGGGCCACCGGGTCGTTCCCGGCACCCCCGCGCGCGTGCACCACGGTCCACTCCTCGGCCCCTAGTGGCGGCGCGACATCGCCCGCCGCCGAGCCCAGAAGCAGCCGCACCAGCGCCGCGGAGCGCACGGAATCGGCGGCGCCCTGGTGCTTGCCGGTAAGCAGCGAGAGCAGTACGACGGCCACCCCGGTGATGGTGTGGTCCCCCGGCTCGCGCTGCTCGGCCGCGACCCCGAGCGCGAACCCCTGCCCGCCGCCGAGCGCGTACGCGGCGAGGTGGGCGCCACCCACGGAGTCGGTGGCCGACGCGGGGGCGGGGCCGACCCGCCCCGTCGGACGGACGACTTCGGAGAGGTCACGCACCGCATGGCGCACCCCCGTTCCCGGAGCCGTCCCCGCCGTGTGGAGCACCGCGCCGTCCGGTGCGTAGAGCACCGCCCAGCCGCCCAGGCGCGCCGCGAGCTGCCGAAGCACCGCCGGCACCGGGTCCGGGCGCGCGGCGGCCGTGGCGAGGCCCTGCTGGGCCTCCGTCACACGGCGCAGCTCGGCGTGCCTGGCCTCCGCCACCAGCTGCCACACCGCGCGGGCGACCCCGCTGAACGTCGTGCGCGGCGGCACCTCCAGGAGCGGCAGGCCGTAGCGGTCGCAGGCCGTCACCAGGGCGCGCGGCACCGTGTCGTGCACGGGCGCGACGCCGAAGGCCAGGGCCGCGCCGCCCGCCTCGACGATCCGCGCCACGTAATCGTCGAGGTACACGCCCGCACCCACCGGGTCCGTGATGTGCACGCCCGCCGTCAACAGCAGCTCGCCGCCCAGGAGGTACGGGTACGGGTCCGCCATCTCCGAGGTGTGCACCCACTGGACGGCCGCCCCGCTCTCCCCGGCGTCGGGGCCCGCGATCTGGCGCAGGCCCAGATCCTCCCGGGCGAGGAGCGCGGTGAGCAGGACCGGCGGGGTCGGGGGAGTAATGGGTGAGGCGGCAGGGTCCGGCACGGTGGACGATCCATCCATCTTGGTCGTGAAGAGTGGATGAAACGTACACTTCAGCGTTGCTTTCCGGCCACCTAAGGTCGTGCCGACCGCAGGCCACGGGTACGGGCGGATGTCCCCGCGGCCGGTCGTTGCCACCCCCCTCACCCCCATCTGCACGACACGCCACCGAGGTGCGCGAAGGAGGGCCCCCTATGGCCGTCGACTACACAGTGATCGTCGTCTATCTCGTCGGCATGCTCGCGATGGGCTGGTGGGGCATGCGCCGCGCCAAGTCCAAGAGCGAGTTCCTGGTCGCGGGACGCCGCCTCGGACCGTGGATGTACTCCGGGACCATGGCCGCCATCGTCCTCGGCGGCGCGTCCACCATCGGCGGCGTCGGCCTCGGCTACCAGTACGGGCTCTCCGGAGCCTGGATGGTCTTCACGATCGGCCTCGGCCTGCTCGCGCTGAGCGTCTTCTTCTCGGCGCGCATCGCACGCCTGAAGGTCTACACCGTCTCCGAGATGCTCGACCTGCGCTACGGCGGACGCGCGGGCGTCATCTCCGGAGTCGTCATGTGGGCGTACACCCTGATGCTCGCGGTCACGTCGACCATCGCGTACGCCACGATCTTCGACGTCATCTTCGACATGAACCGCACCCTGGCGATCATCCTCGGCGGCTCGATCGTCGTCGCCTACTCGACGCTCGGCGGCATGTGGTCCATCACGCTCACCGACATGGTGCAGTTCGTGGTGAAGACCGTCGGCGTGCTGCTTCTGCTGCTGCCCATCGCCGTCGTCAAGGCCGGTGGCTTCAGCGAGATGAAGGCCAAGCTGCCCACCGAGTACTTCGACCCGCTGGGCATCGGCGGCGAGACGATCTTCACGTACGTCCTGATCTATACGTTCGGCATGCTCATCGGGCAGGACATCTGGCAGCGCGTCTTCACCGCGCGCAGCGACAAGGTCGCCCGCTACGGCGGAACCGTCGCCGGTACCTACTGTCTGGTGTACGCGATCGCTGGCGCCGTCATCGGCACCGCGGCCAAGGTCATGTACCCGAAGCTGCCCAGCGCGGACGCGGCCTTCGCGACCATCGTCAAGGACGAACTGCCGATGGGCGTACGGGGCCTCGTGCTCGCCGCGGCGCTCGCCGCCGTGATGTCCACGTCCTCCGGAGCACTCATCGCCTGTGCCACCGTCGCCAACAACGACATCTGGTCGCGCCTTCGGGGCGCCGTCTCCCCGAAGGGCGATGGCGAGGAGCACGACGAGGTGAAGGGCAACCGCCTCTTCATCCTGATCATGGGCGTCGCCGTCGTCCTCATCGCCATCGCCCTCAACGACGTCGTCCAGGCGCTCACCGTCGCCTACAACCTGCTCGTCGCCGGTCTTCTCGTGCCGATCCTCGGCGGACTGCTCTGGAAGCGCGGCACGGCGCCCGGCGCGCTCGCGGCCGTCGTCGCCGGTGGCCTCTCGGTCATCGGGCTCATGTGGGGGTACGGAATCCTCGCCAACGAGCCGGTCTACTACGGCCTGTTGATCTCCCTCGGCGTGTACGTCGTCGTCTCCCTCGCCACGAAGCCGACCGACGCGGAGGTCCTCGCGGCCTGGCGCGAGCGGCTCGCGGGCCGGGGGTCCGAAGAGGCGGAGCAGCAGGCTCCGGCAGCCGTCTAGCTTTTCCGCGCGGCCCGCTGCCGACGTCACTGTCAGTGGGCCGCGCGACACTTGTCCCAGCAGCACAGCAACACTCGTACCAGCAGGAGGAAACCGACCATGAGCAGCGCCGAGACCCCGACCCCCCGCGGCCCGGTCGACTCCTCCCGCGTTCCCCGGTACGCGGGCCCCGCGACCTACGCCCGGCTGCCCCGCCTCGACGAGGTGGGCGGCAAGACGGACATCGCCGTGGTCGGCGTGCCCTTCGACACGGGTGTCTCGTACCGCCCCGGCGCACGCTTCGGCGGCAACGCGATCCGCGAGGCCTCGCGCCTCCTGCGTCCGTACAACCCCGCGCAGGACGCGTCGCCCTTCGCGCTCGCGCAGGTCGCGGACGCGGGCGACATAGCCGCCAACCCGTTCAACATCAACGAAGCGGTCGAGACCATCGAGGCCGCCGCGGACGACCTCCTCGGCTCGGGCGCCCGCATGATGACGCTCGGCGGCGACCACACCATCGCCCTGCCGCTGCTCCGCTCGGTCGCCAAGAAGCACGGCCCGGTCGCCCTGCTGCACTTCGACGCGCACCTGGACACCTGGGACACGTACTTCGGCGCGGAGTACACCCACGGCACGCCGTTCCGCCGGGCCGTCGAGGAGGGCATCCTCGACACCGAGGCGCTCAGCCACGTCGGCACGCGCGGCCCGCTCTACGGCAAGCAGGACCTCACCGACGACGAGAAGATGGGCTTCGGCATCGTCACGTCGGCGGACATCTACCGCCGTGGCGCCGACGAGGTCGCCGACCAGCTGCGCCAGCGCATCGGCGACCGTCCGCTGTACATCTCCATCGACATCGACTGCCTGGACCCGGCCCACGCGCCTGGCACGGGCACCCCGGAGGCGGGTGGCATGACGTCGCGCGAGCTCCTGGAGATCCTGCGGGGGCTCTCCTCCTGCAACCTCGTCTCGGCGGACGTCGTCGAGGTCGCCCCCGCCTACGACCACGCGGAGATCACGGCCGTCGCCGCCTCGCACACCGCGTACGAGCTGACGACGATCATGTCCCGCCAGATCGCGGAGGCCCGCCAGATCACCGAGGGGAGCGCGGCCAAGTGACGCACGACCACGACGTAGAACTGCGGCCCACGGCCGCGCAGCAGGAAGCGGCCCTGAACCCGCCTGAGGGGCGCAACGGCGGCGACCTCGTCATCGAGACCCTCCAGGGCCTCGGCGCGACGACGGTCTTCGGCCTCCCCGGCCAGCACGCACTCGGCATGTTCGACGCACTGCGGCGCTCGTCCCTCTCGTACGTGGGCCTTCGCGTCGAGAACAACACGGGCTTCGCGGCGGACGCGTACGGCCGGATCACCGGTGAGGTGGCCCCGCTGCTGCTCTCCACCGGACCGGGCGCGCTGACCTCGCTCGCCGCGCTCCAGGAGGCGGCGGCCGGATCGTCGCCCGTGCTCGCGATCGGCAGCCAGATCCCGGTGGCGGGGCTCGGCGGCGGCCGGCACGGCTACCTCCACGAGCTGCGTGACCAGCAGGCGTCGTTCCGCGACATCGTGAAATCCGTCCACACGGTGCGTACGGCCTCACAGATCCCGTCCGCGATCGCGGCCGCCTGGGAGTCGGCGCTCACCGCCCCGCACGGCCCGGTCTGGGTGGAGATCCCGCAGGACGTGCTGCTCGCGGAGACGACCCTGCCCGTCGTCACCGCGATGGACGCGACCCCGGAAGATGTCGTCCCGCGCCCCGAGCTGACCGCGGTGGCCGCCGACCTGCTGTCCCGGGCCGAGCGCCCGGCGATCATCGCGGGCGGCGGAGTCGTACGTTCGGATGCGAGCGGCAAGCTCCTGGCCCTCGCCGAGCTGGTGAACGCGCCCGTCGTCACGACCTTCGGCGGCAAGGGCGCCTTCCCCTGGGAGCACCCGCTGTCGCTCCAGTCGTGGCTGGAGGACCGGTACACGACGGACTTCCTTGAGGACGCCGACGTCCTCCTGGTGGTCGGCTCGGGCCTCGGCGAGCTCTCCTCGAACTACCACACGTTCAAACCGCGCGGCCGGGTCATCCAGATCGAGGCGGACGCCGGAAAGCTGGAGTCCAACCACCCGGCGCTCGGCATCCACGCGGACGCGCGCCTCGCGCTCTCCGCGCTCCTGGAGACGATCGACGCCCCCCGCGAGGACCCCTCGGCCCCCGAGCGGGTGCGGACAGTCCTCTCCAAGGTCAAGGACCGCATCGCCGCCCAGGACCTCACCCTGGAGCAGCAGGTCCTCGCCTCCGTGCGCGAGGCCCTGCCCGACGCGGCGCCGTCCTTCTGGGACATGACGATCCTCGCCTACTGGGCGTGGTCGGCCTTCGACGCGCGGCGCCCCAACACCATGCACTCGGCGCAGGGCGCGGGCGGCCTCGGGTACGGCTTCCCCGCGGCCCTCGGCGCGGCGGCCGCGGACCCCTCCCACCCGGTCCTCGCGGTCTCCGGCGACGGCGGCGCGATGTACTCGATCGCGGAGCTTGCCACGGCGCGGCAGTACGACCTCCCCGTGACCTGGCTGATCGTCGACGACGGCGGCTACGGCATCCTCCGCGAGTACATGTCCGAAGCCTTCGGCGAGGCGAGCGCCACGGAACTCTCCCGCCCGGACTTCGTCGCCCTCGCGGAGTCCTTCGGGGTGCCGGGCGTGCGTACGACCCCGGAGACCCTCCGCGACGACCTCACGAAGGCCCTCGCGGCCCCGGGCCCGTCGGTGGTCGTGCTCCCGGCCCTACTCCGCATGTTCGAGCCGACGCACCTCTGAGAGCCTGCGCCCGGTCGCGACGATTTTTTGAAAATTC
>NZ_JBHTSF010000101.1:0-32579 GCF_042795295.1 Streptomyces sp. NPDC056486 | reverse complement strand
GCCCACCCGATTGCCCCGGGTGATCGGGTGGGTGGGCGGGAAGAATCCGCCGCGCAGCGGCGGGACAGGGGGCGCCCCGCCGATCCGCAGGCGCAGGCGCAGGCAGGCGCAGGTCAGACCTGGTAGCGGTCCGCCGCGAAGAGGCGGAGGTTTTCGGCGACCCATTCCGAGGTTCGCTTCAGGCCCTCCGGCAGGGAGACCGACGGAGTCCACCCCGCCCACTCCCTCGCCCGGGAGTTGTCGGAGAGGAGCCGCTGGACCTCGCTGCCCGAAGGGCGGAGACGGGACGGGTCGACGACCACCCTCGCCTCGCGGCCCGACGCATCGATCAGCGCCTCCGCCAGATCCCCGATCGAAATCTCCTGGCCCACCCCCAGATTGACCGCATGGCCGACGGCCGCCTCGCACTCCGCAAGCGCCATGAAGCCCCGCGCGGTGTCCGTCACGTACGTGAAGTCCCGCGTGGGCGTGAGCGAGCCCAGTTTGATCTCCCGCGCACCGGAGTGCAGCTGGGCCAGGATCGTGGGGATCACCGCGCGGGCCGACTGCCGCGGACCGTAGGTGTTGAAGGGGCGCACCACCGTCACCGGCAGCTCGAACGCGTGCCAGTGCGAGAGCGCCATCATGTCGGCGCCGATCTTCGACGCGGAGTACGGGGACTGCGGCTGGAGCGGGTGGTCCTCGGATATGGGCGCGGTCAGCGCCGTCCCGTACACCTCGCTCGTGGACGTGTGGACGAGCCGCCGCACCGAGTGCCGCCGACACGCCTCCGCGATGTTCTCCGTACCGACGACGTTCGTCTGGACGTACGCCCCCGGAGAGTCGTACGAGTACGGGATCCCGATCAGCGCGGCCAGATGGAAGACCGTGTCGCAGCCCTCCACCGCGTCCATCACACGCCCCGCGTCGCGGACGTCGCCCGCGAGCATCTCGACCCGCGGGTCCCCCATCAGATGGGCGAGGTGGCCCTTCTCCGCGTACGGCTTGTAGTGCACGAAGGCGCGGACCTTCGCCCCCTGCTCCAGGAGCAGATCGACGAGCGTCGAGCCGATGAAGCCCTCGGCTCCGGTGACCAGGACGGTGCGCCCCGCCCAGCCGAAGGAAGTGCCGTTGCTGCTCATGCGTACTCCAGGTGCGAGAAGTTCGGTGTGTGGTGCGTCAGTTGGATGACTCGTTCGGCGAGCAGGTCCGCCGCCCGCGCATGCGGGCCCGGATCGGCCGCCCCGCTCATCGCGGCGAGGCGCGCCGGATCGGCGAGCAGCGGCCCGACGAGCTCCGCGAGCCGCGCGGCCGTCGTCTCGCCGTCGGGAAGCAGCAGCCCCGCGCCCGCGTCGGACAGGACACGCGCGTTGTGGGTCTGGTGGTCGCCCGGCGCGTGCGGGTAGGGGACGAGGACGGCGGGCACCCCGGTGGCGGCGAGTTCGGCGACGGTCGCCGAGCCCGCACGGCAGACCACCAGGTCGGCGGCGGCGTACGCGAGGTCCATCCGGTCCAGGTAGGGAACAGCGCGGGCAATCCCCTCCGCACCCGCCGCCACCAGACACCGCCGCGTCTCGTCGAGCGCGGCGGGCCCCGTCTTGATGAGCAGCTGTACGTCGCCGCGGTGCCGCCAGCGCGCCGCGAGCCCCACGGCCGCCTCGGTGAGACGGGCCGCGCCGAGACTGCCGCCGTTGAAGAGCAGCATCCGGGCCCCCTCCGGCACCCCGAACTCCCGGCGGGCCTCGGCCCGCAGGGCACCCCGGTCGAGCGCGGCGAGCGGCGCCGCGATGGGCATCCCGGTGGTGTAGGCACGCTCACCGCCCGGCAGATGCTCCCGGCTGCGATCGAAGGCCACGGCGATGTGCGGGGTGAGGCGGGCCGCGAATCGGTTGGCGCGGCCGGGGACGGCATTGGACTCGTGGATGAGGCTCGGAAGACCGGCCATCCTCGCGCCGACGATGACGGGAGCGCTGGGGTAGCCACCCATCCCGACGGCGACCTGCGCGCCCTGCTCCCGCAGGATCGCCCGGCACTGGGCGCCCGACTTCACCAGGGCGGCGGGCAGGAGAAACCGCTTGGCGCCGAGCGACGGGTCGAACGGGATCATGTCGACGGTGTGGAGCCGGTACCCGGCGTCCGGTATCAGCCGGGTCTCAAGACCCCGCTGCGTACCGACGAAGGAGACGACCGCGTCCGGCACGGCACGCCGCAGGGCGTCGGCGAGGGCGAGCCCGGGATAGATGTGTCCACCGGTGCCGCCCGCGCCGATGACGACGGAGAGAGGGGTTCGGACCCCTGCCTCGGGAGATCGCATATCGGGTGTTCGCATGGCAATGGAGCATCACGAGCAGGTCTAAGAGGGTTTTAAGAGCCGCGTTTGGCACCTTGGGTCCATGAGATCTACGAGGACCGGGCAGGCGTGCCGCAGGGCGATCGGGGCATCCCCTGCTCGAACGCAGTCGAGAGCTTGGGGAAGGTCGTGACCACGCCCCCCGCGGCCAAGATCCTCGTCGTGGACGACGACCCCGAGGTCCGCGCGGCGGTGGAGGACGGCCTCACAATCGAGGGCCACCTCGTCCGCAGCGCCCCCGACGGGCAGCGCGCACTCAGCGCCATCGCCCTGTGGGAGCCGGACCTCGTCGTCCTGGACGTCATGATGCCGGTCCTGAGCGGCCTGGCCGTATGCCGCCAGATGCGCGCCGCAGGCGACCGGACCCCGGTCCTCGTGCTCACCGCCCTCGGCTCCGTCAGCGAACGCGTCGACGGCCTCGACGCGGGCGCCGACGACTACCTGGTGAAGCCCTTCGCCCTCGACGAGCTCGTCGCCCGCGTGCGCGCCCTCCTGCGCCGCGCGGCGCCCGAGCCGCACTCCCCCGCCGACGGCGACGACCTCGTGTACGCCGATCTCGTCCTCGACCCCGCGACCCGCACCGGCCGCCGCGGCCACCGCGCGGTCGAGTTCAGCCGTACCGAGTTCGCCCTGCTCGAACTGCTCCTGCGCAACGCGGGGCAGGTGCTTCCGCGCGACCTCATCCAGGAGTCGGTCTGGGGGCGTGACTTCGGCCCCGACTCCAACTCCCTTGCCGTGTACGTCGGTTACCTGCGCCGCAAGCTGGAGTCGGGCGGCGAACCACGCCTGGTGCACACCGTGCACGGCGTCGGCTACCGGCTCGGCAGCCCGTGAGCGCCCGGCGCAGGCTCGGCGCCCAGTGGCGGCGCAGGCGACCGCTGCGCACCCGGCTCGCGCTCGCCGCCGCGGCGGCCGTCGCGCTTGTCGCGGTCGGGGTGTGCGTGGCCGCGTTCCTCGTCATCCGCTACAAGCTCTACCAGCAGCTCGACCAGAACCTCGCCCAGTCGGCGGGCCTCATCGCCCAGCAGCGGAACTACGACGCCGAGCCCGGCGTCGTCACCGGCGAGTGCCGCTTCATGGGCGCCCCCGCCTGCTCGCAGATCGTCCCCGCCGACCCCGCGGACGACCCGTCGAAGCCGTATCTCCTCCCGGTCACCGAGTCCACCCGGCAGGTCGCGGGCCGACGGACGGCGCCGTACTACACGAGCCTCACGCTGAACGGGAAGCCGACCCGGATGTACACCACCAACTACGGCACGGGGAACGCCGTCCAGGTGGCCCTGCGCGCCGACATCGCCGAGCGCGGGGTGCGGCAGGCAGCGGGGCTGCTCTCCGCGGTGGGCGGCGCCGGAGTGCTCCTGTCGGGGCTCGGCGGCTACTGGGTCTCACGCACCGGCCTCGCCCCGGTCGCCCGCCTCACCGCCACGGCGGAGCGCATCGCGGCGACCCGAGACGCCCGCCACCGCATCGAGCTGCCACCGGGACCGGCCGGCCGCGAGGACGAGGTGACGCGCCTCGCCGCCTCGTTCAACGCGATGCTGGCCGAGCTGGAGAAGTCGGTCACCGCGCAACGGCGCCTGGTCGCCGACGCCTCGCACGAACTGCGTACGCCGCTGACCGCGCTGCGCACGAACGCCGAACTCCTCGCCCGCGCGGACCGGTTGACCGACGCGCAGCGCGAACGGGCGTCCGGCGCGCTCGGCCGCCAGCTCCGCGAAGTGACCGGCATGGTCAACGACTTGATCGAGCTGGCCCGCGACGAGGAGCCGCAGCCCCTCCTGGAGGAGGTGCGGCTCGCTCCCCTGGTCGCCCATGTCGTGGACGCGGCGCGCGGCCACTGGCCGCAGGTGCCCTTCGCGCTCCACATGACGCCGGAAACCGACGGCACGAGCATCCCCGGCGTCCCCGCGCGCCTCTCCCGCCTCGTCACCAACCTCTTGGACAACGCGGCCAAGTTCAGCCCGCCGGGCACCCCCGTGGAGGTCTCCCTCACCCCCACCGCCCTGACGGTCCGCGATCACGGGCCCGGTATCGCGGAGGAGGACCTGCCGTACGTCTTCGACCGCTTCTACCGCGCCGAGAAGGCCCGCGCCCTGCCGGGCTCGGGCCTCGGCCTCGCGATGGCCCGCCAGATCGCCCACGCGCACGGGGCCGAACTCTCGGCGGAGGCGGCACCGGGCGGGGGCGCGCTGTTCAGACTGACGCTGCCCGGCTAGTCGTTCTTAGCTGTTCTTCCAGGCGCAGCTGCCCAGCGTGGCCTTGCCCTTGGCGACGAGGCGGTCAGCTTCCCCGGCGGGCAGGACGCGGGTGTGCTTGCCGCGGCAGACGACCGTCCGGTCGCCGTGGCCTGCCATGTCGACCAGGATCTGGTCCCAGTGGCGGTACTGCACGTCGTGCCCGGAGTCCGCGTACGTACGCACCTTCGCCTTGCCCGGCAGTGCGTCCTGCCAGGTCTTGAGGGTCGCCGGCGGCACCGTCGTGTCCTTCTCGCCGCCGTAGAGGTACACGGGGGCGTCGAGCTTCTTCAGATCCGGGCCGGGCCGTCCGCAGTACAGCTTCTGCTCGTGCACCTGCGGCGCGGGGTCCGCCTGCTGGCCGCGCTGGTTGTAGGTGCGCGCGCCTTCCTCGTACGCCGTGTCGGCGAAGCCCGGTATCGACTTGACGGGGCTGTCGTCCGGGAACGCCCACCACTTGCGCGGGTCCTTGATGGAGTCCTTCACGGTGTCGGCGAGCTCGTCGTCGGACATCGAGCAGTACTCGGGCTTCGTGCCGTAGGGCGGCAGGGCGGCCGCGAGGTGCAGGGCCGAGACGCGGTCGGGGGCGCGCCCCGCGAGCTCCGCCGCGTAGGGACCGCCGCCCGAGATCGCGATCACGCTCACGTCGTCCACGCCGAGCTTGTCGAGGACTTCGAGGGTGTCGTCGGCGAAGTCCGCCTTGCCGAGCTTCTTGTCGTACTCCGTGTCACCGAAGCCATTGCGCTCGACGGAGATGAGGCGCAGGCCCAGGTCCTCGCGGGTCGTGCGGAAGAAGTCCGTCATGTGCGCGGCACGAGCGCTCGTGCCGGTGCCGCCTATGAAGAGGACGGGCTTGCCCTTCTTGTTCCCCGTGTCGGAGTAGTGCGCCGTCCGGCCGTTCTTGAGCTTCGCCGCGTGCACGGCGGGGCCGAGCGAGTCGAAGGTGTCCTGGACCTTCGGCTCGGGCGGCGGGCTCGCGCTCACCTCTCCGGAACCGGCCAGCATCAGCGCCCCGAGAAGCGTGGCCGAGGCGGCCCCGATGGCGATGGCAGCGGTGCGGGAGGGGCCGGACAGGCTCACGGGCGGCACAGGTGACTCCAGGGGGCAGGACGCTTGGACGGGCGGCGCCTACCCAGCCCCGTGCATCTGACACCCACAATTTTCAGCCGGGCTCGGAAGGGGCGCCCGAAGGGCGCTTTCAGGGGCGCGGGGAACTGCGCGACCAGCCAAAACGGCCCCGCAGATCCCCACGCACCCGAAGAACCCGAACTAGAACCCCGGCGGCTCGGTGTAGATCCCCCACTCGTCCCGCAGGGCGTTACAAATCTCCCCCAGCGTCGCCTCCGCGCGAACCGCCTCCAGCATGGGGCCAATCATGTTCGACCCATCAAGCGCAGCCGCCACCATCGCATCAAGCGAGGCCCGAACCTTCGCATCGTCCCGCGCGGAGCGACGCGCGCCGAGGACCTTGACCTGCTCCCGCTCCACCTCGTGAGAGACCCGCAGGATCTCCAGGTCACCGGTGACGGAACCATGGGCGACATTGACGCCCACGACCCGCTTGTCGCCCTTCTCCAGGGACTGCTGGTACTGGAACGCCGACTCGGCGATCTCACCGGTGAACCAGCCGTCCTCGATGCCGCGCAGGATGCCGGAGGTGATGGGCCCGATGGGGTGCTCCCCGTTGGGATGCGCCCTGCGCCCCCGCTCCTTGATCTGCTCGAAGATCTTCTCGGCGTCGGCCTCGATGCGGTCGGTGAGCTGCTCGACGTACCAGGAACCGCCGAGCGGGTCCGCCACGTTGGCGACGCCCGTCTCCTCCATGAGCACCTGCTGCGTGCGCAGCGCGATCTCGGCGGCCTGCTCGCTCGGCAGCGCGAGGGTCTCGTCGAGGGCGTTCGTGTGCAGGGAGTTCGTGCCGCCGAGAACCGCGGAGAGGGCCTCCACAGCGGTGCGTACGACGTTGTTGTAGGGCTGCTGGGCCGTCAGCGAGACCCCCGCGGTCTGCGTGTGGAAGCGCAGCCACTGGGCCTTGTCGGTCTTCGCGTCGTACACGTCGCGCATCCAGCGGGCCCAGATCCGGCGCGCGGCTCGGAACTTGGCGATCTCCTCGAAGAAGTCCAGGTGCGCGTCGAAGAAGAAGCTGAGTCCGGGCGCGAAGACGTCCACGTCCATGCCGCGGCTCAGGCCCAGCTCGACGTACCCGAAGCCGTCGGCGAGGGTGTACGCGAGCTCCTGCGCGGCCGTCGCCCCGGCCTCGCGGATGTGGTAGCCGGAGACCGAAAGGGGCTTGTACGCGGGGATGTCGCGCGCGCAGTGCTCCATCAGGTCGCCGATGAGGCGCAGGTGAGGCTCGGGCTGGAAGAGCCACTCCTTCTGCGCGATGTACTCCTTGAAGATGTCCGTCTGGAGCGTGCCGTTCAGGACGGCCGGGTCGACGCCCTGCCGCTCGGCGGCGACCAGATACATGCAGAAGACGGGGACCGCGGGTCCGGAGATCGTCATCGACGTCGTGACGTCACCGAGCGGGATGTCCTGGAACAGGACCTCCATGTCGGCGGCCGAGTCGATGGCGACCCCGCAGTGCCCGACCTCGCCGAGGGACTGCGGCTCGTCGGAGTCGCGGCCCATCAGGGTCGGCATGTCGAAGGCGACGGAGAGTCCGCCGCCGCCCGCGGCCAGGATCATCTTGTAGCGCTCGTTCGTCTGCTCGGCGTTGCCGAAGCCCGCGAACTGGCGGATGGTCCAGGTCCGGCCGCGATAGCCGGTGGGGTGGAGTCCGCGGGTGAAGGGGTATTCGCCGGGCCATCCGATCCGTTCGAATCCCTCATAGGCGTCCCCGGGCCGTGGCCCGTAGACCGGCTCGACCGGGTCGCCGGAGAGCGTGGTGAAATCCGCGTCGCGCTTCTTCGCGGTGTCGTACCGGGCCTGCCAGCGACGGCGGCCCTCCTCGATGGCGTCAGCGTCCATACCTTCGAATTTACTAGGACGTCCTAGTAAATGTCGATGGCTGACCGCCACGGGTATGTCCGTGGCGGCGCTTCAGGGGGTGGAGGCTAGGCCTTCGCGGTGGCCGGGGAGCCGTCGACGATCAGCGGCTCGACCTCGCGCACGACCTTGCGCTCGACGAAGAACGCGGCGGTGGGGATGGTGCCGGAGACGAGCACCCAGAGCAGCTTCCCGAACGGCCACTTCGCCTTGGAGCCCAGGTCGAAGGCGAAGATCAGGTAGATGATGTAGAGGACACCGTGGACCTGGGAGACGACCAGCGTCAGGCCCTCACCCTTGTCGAAGCCGTACTTGAACACCATGCAGGTGCACAGCACGAGCAGCATGACGGCGGTGACGTAGGCCATCACCCGGTAACGGGTCAGCACGGATCGCTTCATGCCCACGAGCGTATCGGCCCGTTTTGCGCGATCTTCCGGCGACCCCCGCACGACCGGAACGGGAGCTTCTACTGCTCCACCGCCGCCGCTCTACTGCTCCTCGAAATCCTCCGCCGCCACCCGCAAGGGCCGCAGCATCGCGAAAATCTCCGCGCACTCCTCGGCGTCGTACACCCCGAGCCCGAAGTCCATGGCCATCAGCTCGCGCGTGGCCTCCTCGACGACCTCGCGGCCCTTCTCCGTGATGGAGGCGAGGGTGCCGCGCCCGTCGTTCGGGTTGGGGCGCTTGTCGACGAGGCCTGACTTGACCAGGCGGTCGACGGTGTTGGTGACGGACGTGGGGTGGACCATCAGACGCTCGCCGATCTTGGACATCGGCAACTCGCCGGCCTGCGAGAACGTGAGCAGGACCAGCGCCTCGTACCGCGCGAAGGTCAGTCCGTACGGCTTGACGACCGCGTCGACCTCTGCGAGCAGGATCTGGTGCGCCCGCATGATCGAGGTGATCGCACCCATCGCCGGTACGGAACCCCAGCGCTGCTTCCAGAGTTCGTCGGCGCGGGCGATGGGATCGAAGGGAAGACTGAGCGGCTTCGGCACGCCAAAGACCTTACCCGCCGGTCACATGCTGGTCAGCCCCGTCTCGAAATTCGGTCGCCCGTTCCCGTGGATCGAGTGGGCCGGGGGATCCGCCGCCCGTCGTACGCGTACGGCGCGTGGCGCGGACCTCGGCGGCCAGGGCGAGGCAGCAGACCGTGCCGAGCACGCCCGATGCCGTGACGACAGTGCTCACCGCGAAGAACTCCGCCGCGAGCCCGGCGAGCGCCATCCCGACCCCCTGGATCGTCATGAGCCCCGCCGTGTGCACGGTCATGGCCCGCCCCCGCAGCTCCTGCGGTACGGCGTCGACGAACCACCGGTCGACGCCCAGCGTGTACGCGGATCCGGCTCCGGCGAGAGCGAGGGCGAGCATCGCCCACATGAGGCCAGGGGTGACGGCGTACACGGTGAGCGGGAGCAGCGTGAACGAGGCGAGCGGCAGGGCGATGCGGGCCCGCGTGGTCGCCGAGAGCGCGGACCCCGCGTACAGCTCCGCCGCGATCGTGCCGACCGGCAGCGCGCACATCAGGAGCCCGACGCCCGCGACGCCGACGCCGATCTGGTCCGCGTACGGAGCGGCGAGCGCCTCCGGGGCGACCATGAACATCGGCGGCGCCCACAGGAGCAGCAACAGCGCCCGGATCCGCCGGTCGCCGAGCACCTTCCCCGCTCCGCTGAGCGAGTACCGCACCAGGGCGGAACCGCCGCCGCCGCGTGCGGGCCTGCGCTTCGTCCCGTACCTCAGGAGCAGCGCGGACGCGGTGAACGTACCGACGGTGATGAGGAGCGCGCCGCGCGGCGCGACGACGGTGAGCAGGACGCCGCCGAGCCCGAACCCGACGAGTACGGAGCTCTGCGAGACGATCCGGAGCAGGGAACGCCCCAGGACGAACAGGTCGCCGTCCCCGAGGATGTCGGTGAGGGTCGCCATCCGCGTCCCGTTGAACACGGGCGACACGACGGCGATGACACACCGCAGCGCGAGCAGTCCGAAGACGGGTGTGGCGGGCAGGGCCATGAGGGCGGCGCACCCGCCGCACACCACGTCGCACAGCACGAGCACCCGCCGGGGCGGATACCGGTCGGCGATCCCGGACAGCAGGGTTCCGCCCACGAGGTAGGGCAGCATTCCGAGCGCGAAGGTGAGCGCGCCGAGCAGTGGCGACCCGGTGAGCCCGTAGACGAGCACGGTGAGCGCGACCTCGCTGACGACGACGCCGAGCAGCGAGAGGGCGTGCGCGAGGAAGACGGCACGGAACTCGGGGATCGTGAAGAGGCGGAGGTAGCCGGTGGGTTCGGATTCGGGTTCGGGTTCGGGTTCGGGGGCCGTGGGGTTCTCTTCGGGCATGCCCGCACCCTGCACGCGCGCGTGCCTCTCGCCCTAGAGTTTCGGCGACAGGCGAATCATGGGGGGGTGGGGACGTGCCGAACCGGTTGCATTTCGGGCCGGACGATCTCCTGCGCTGCCGGTTCGCCGTATCGCCCCTGTGGGAGACGCAGGAAGCCGTGCGCACCCTCAAGCGGCCCGACCGGCACGGCTACCACCCGCAGTGGCTGCGGCGGATCCGCGGGGCGGGTGCCGGGCTCCAACTGGAGGCGCTGTGGCTGCTCATGCCGCAGCGTGGCTACAGCCCGGACTTCATCGGCCCTCCCCCCATCGGCCCCGCCGCCACTTTCGAGGAAGAGATCGCGGCCGTGCGCGCGGCCACCCCCGAGGTCGCACGGGACGAACTTGCGCGGGGACTCGCCTGCACGGCGGGGGCGGCCGAGTCGCCGCAGGGGCGTGCGCTGCTCGCCGATCCCGCACGCGCGGTACGGGATCTCGCCGACGCCATGGAAGCCGCCTGGCACACCCTCGTCGAGCCGGACTGGCCCCGGCTCCGCGCGCTCCTGGAGGCGGACATCGCCTTCCATTCGCGGCGGCTCGCGGAGGTCGGCCTCGGCGCGCTTGTCGCCGAGATCGACCCGAGGTTCACCTGGGACGCGGAGACGCTGACCGTCGCGCGGTCGGCGGACCATGTGCGGCATCTGGCGGGGCAGGGCCTCGTCCTGATGCCCAGCGTCTTCGCCTGGCCCGACGTGGTGGGCGGCCACGACCCGCCGTGGCAGCCGACCCTGGTCTATCCCGCCCGCGGCATCGCCGGACTGTGGACCGAGCCGAGCGAACGCACCTCCGAGGCGCTCGTACGGCTCCTGGGCCGGGGCAGGGCGTCCGTCCTCGCCGCGCTCACCGACCCGGCCACCACCTCGGCGCTCGCGCACCGCCTGGGGCTCGCCCCGTCGTCCGTCTCCGCGCATCTGACCGCGCTGCGGGGCGCGGGGCTCCTTGTCTCGCGGCGGTACGGGCACCAAGTGCTCTACGAGCGCACCCCGCTCGGCATCGCGCTGGCGGGCGGGGGCGGCGGCGAAGGTGGCGGCAACGACGGCGGTATCTGACGGGGCCCGGTCCGGTGTCGTAACCAAGGGCGATTCGCCCGTTATGTAACGATTGCCGCTCACCGTCGCCCAAGGGGGCTGGATGCACCCGCTGCTCCGTACGATCACCGCACTCACGGCCCTGACGGCCCTCGGGCTCACGGCGGGGTGCTCCGCCGACTCCGGCGCGCAGGGCAAGGAGAGGACCGCCTCCGAGGCAGGTCCCTCCACGGACGCCGCCAGGGACGCCCCGCAGAACGCCTTCTGGGTCGACCCCCAGAGCGCCGCCGCCCGGCAGGTCAGGCAGTGGGAGCGGGAGGGCCGCACCCAGGACGCCGACGCGCTGAAGCGGATCTCCGAGCAGCCCATGGCCGTGTGGCCCGCGGGCGACGACCCGGCCCCGGACATCAAGGCGGCCGTCGACGGCGCCTCGCGGGCCGACCGCACCGCCGTACTCGTCGCGTACAACATCCCGCACCGCGACTGCGGGCAGCACTCCGCGGGCGGCGCGCACAGCTCGGACTTCTACCGGCAGTGGATCGACCGGTTCGCGGGCGCCGTCGGCGACAAGTCGGCCGTCGTCGTCCTCGAGCCGGACGCGATCCCGCACATCGCGGACGGCTGCACTCCCGCCGAGTACCACGCCGAGCGCTACCAGCTGCTCTCCGACGCCATCCAGCGGCTCAAGCGCCAGCCCCAGGTGAAGGTCTATCTGGACGCGGGCAACCCGGGCTGGATCACCCAGGCGGGCAAGCTCGCCGAACCGCTTCAGCAGGCCGGGATCGCGCAGGCGGACGGCTTCTCGCTGAACGTGTCGAACTTCCAGGACGACGACACCATCAAGGCGTACGGCCGCGGCCTCTCGGGGATCGTCGGCGGCAAGCACTTCGTGATGGACACCAGCCGCAACGGCAAGGGCCCGCTGGCCGGTGACCGTCAGGACGCCTGGTGCAACCCGCCGGGGCGCGGCCTCGGCACCCCGCCCACGGACAAGACCGGTGAGGCGCTGCTCGACGCGGTCCTGTGGATCAAGCGGCCCGGTGACTCGGACGGACCGTGCAGGGGCGGCCCGGCGGCGGGCCAGTGGTGGCCCGACTACGCGCTCGGTCTCGCGCGCAACGCCAAGGCCACCTGACCACCTGACCGTCTGACCGCCTCTCCAGGGGCTACTTCACGTGGATCCACTTCGCCTCTGACGACGAGCCGTCCCGGTCCGTCACGAACAGCATGTACCAGCCCGGCGGCACAAGGGCGGTGTCGCCCCTGGGCACGTCCACCGTCACCGAGCCCTTGCCCTTGGTGAGGCCGAGCGCGATCGAGCGCTGCTCGACGTCCGTCGTGTGCGTCACCGCGCTGGGACGCATCAGACGGGCCGATGCGATCTTCCCGGGGCTCTTCGTACGGAACGTCGCGCGGCCGTCCGCCGCCAGCTGCTCCGGTCCTTCGCCGAGGACCGGACGGTTCTCCCCCGCCTTGTGCAGCGTGGGCGGCGTGAAGACCTCCATGCGCTGCTCGAAGTGGCCGAGCTTGGTGTTCTCGTGGTTGTCGAAGAGCGGGTCCGAGCCGAAGGTGACGACGCGGCCGTCGGGCAGGAGCAGGGCCTCGGAGTGGTAGTTGCGGCCCACCTCGGGGGAGGCCGCCGCGCGGAAGCTGTTGCTCTTGGGGTCGTAGAACTGGGCCTTGTGGATGTTGCTCCCGCCGCGCCCCCGGTAGTCCCCGGAGCCGTTGGACGTGAACACCGAGTCGTCCGGCAGGATCACGCTGTTCAGGTAGCGGGTGCCCTGCGGGAGTTCGGGCCCGGTCTTGAAGGCGGGGCTGTCCTCCTTGAGGTCCACGACGGCCGTGCGCTTGGTCGCCTTGTCCGACTCTCCGACGCCTCCGCCGCCCATGATCATCACCTTCTGGTCCTGCGCGGGGGGCAGCAGGAGGGAGGCGGACGTCTCGGTCTGGTCGAGGTCGACGAGGCCGGGGATCTTGTCGAACTTGTTGGTCTTCAGGTCCCAGAGGCCGGGTTCACGGCCCTTGTCGGCGGGCCCGTAGCCCGCGTTCGACGCCGGGTAGAAGAGCTTGCCGCCCTTGGTGAGGAAGAGCGCCGGGTAGGTCGGGAAGTAGCGCTTGGGGCCGTTGGTCCACTTCTTCGTCTTCGGGTCGTAGATCTCGTTGTCGCCCGGGTCGATCATGCCCACGTCGTCGAGGCCGGAGACCGCGAGCACCTTGCCGTCGTCGAGACCGACGAGCGTCGGATACCAGCGGGCCTTCTTCATCGGGTCCACGGCGATGTACTTCTCGGCCTTCGGGTCGAACTCGTACGCCGCCTTGATCCCCTGGAAGTCCTGCTTGTCCATGGTGATCTTCTCGGCGATCCCGTACGCGTTGTCCGCGTCCTTGCCGGTGAGACCCTCGATCTCGTACTGCGCGGCCTTCTTGGTGACGAACTCCTCGCCCTCCTTCGCGCCTTCGACGAAGACGCGCGCCTCGCTCGCCTTGACCGTCGTCTTCCAGGGCTGCATCGCACCGGACTTGGAGTACGTGATCTCGTAGTCCCGCTCGGCCCTGGGGACCTTGACGTCGAACCTGCTCACGTACTCCACGCCCGACGGCGAGCGGAAACGGGTGCCCTTCTTAAGGACGAGGGTCTTGTCGGGGTTCTCGTTCTTGACGCGCATCCCGCCGCCGGCCCGGTTGAGCTCGCCGTCCAGGAGTTCGTAGCGCGCCGTTCCGCCCGCGACCAGGAGGCGGCCGTCGGGGAGTTGGGCGTGGCCCGAGCAGAAGAAGTCCTCCGGGGTCGCGACCTTCTTGAAGGTGTCGGCCTTCGGGTCCCAGAGGATCGTGTCGAACGACCCGGCGTCGAACTTCTTCTGCTCGTTCCCGGAGCCCGCGACGATCAGGACCTTGCCGGTGTGCAGGAGCGCGGCGTGGATGGCGTTGGTGCGGAACTCCTCGGGGATGCCGATCTGTTTCCAGGAGCCGTACTTCGCCTTGTAGCCGGGCTGCGCGATCTCGTAGGCGTGGTACTTCTCCTCGGCGAAGGAGAGTGCCGCCGGGGCGTTGAGTCCTACGAGCAGCGTGCCCGCGCCGACGCCCAGGAGCGTCTTCTTGGTGCGCTGAGAGGGCCGGTAAGCCATGGGTCAGTTCCCTCCTGTCGTCGTACCGGTGGCGAACGCCGGCTCCGGCTCGCCGTCCACGCCCGGGGCTCCCAGGCCTTCCGCGTCCTGCCTGCCGCGCTGCCGCGCCTGCCGGCGGGCCTCGCCACGCGCCCTGCGTTCCCTGAGCAGCGAGAAGCTCCAGATCGCCACCGGGGCGAGCGAGATGACCATCGCGAGTACGGCCCAGGTACGCATCGCCACATGGGTGTGGCCGAGCACGAACGAGGCGACGAGCGAACTGGCGAGGACCGCCGCCCAGAAGAGGTGGATCCGGAAGGTGAGCACCCGGTCGGGGCTCGCGTCGCCGCCCTTGGGGGTGACCACGAAGCGGCTCGGGCGGCGCAGGACCGCGGCGCCGAGCGATTTGGCGTAGATGGGTGCGGAGAGCGCGGACATCGCCATGCCCGCGAGGCCTCCGGAGCCCTCCGGTTCGTGCGGGGACACGTTGTGGCGGCGGTTCCAGAGGTAGAGGCCGATCTGGAGCGCTGCCGCGTCGCTGTAGAGCATCAGCCAGACCGATGCGGCGACCTGTGTGCCGGACGCGCCGAACCAGAGGAACAGGACGCAGCTCAGCACGCCGAGCAGCCAGTTGACCGCCGTCATGGGGTAGTAGACGAGCATCATCGTGTACGAGAAGAGCCGTCCCGGCGGCATCGTGAACGGTGCCTTCCAGTACTGCTTGAAGAGCGTCTCGTACGTCCCGCGCGACCAGCGCATCTGCTGGGTGAAGAAGTCCGTCCAGGAGGCGGGCCCCTCGCCGACGGCGAGCACGTCCGGGGTGTAGACCGACCGCCAGTGGTGCCTGGTGGCGGGGTTCTTGTGGCGGTGCAGCTCGAATCCGGTCGCCATGTCCTCGGTGATGGAGTCGTACAGGCCGCCGACCTGGCGCAGCGCCTTGATGCGTACGACGTTGTTGGTGCCGACGAACATGGGCGCGCGGTAGCGGTTGCCCGCGCGCTGGATCAGGGCGTGGAAGAGGAACTGCTGGGACTCGGCGGCCTTGGTGACGGGGCTGTCGTAGTTCCCGTACACCTGGGGCCCGACGACGAACGCCACGTCCTCGTCGCGGAAGTAACCCATCATCCGCTCGAGGAAGTTGGGGAGCGGGACGTGGTCGGTGTCCACGGAGGCGAAGAAGTCGTAGTCGCCGCCGTGCATCGCGAGCCAGGCGTTGTAGTTGCCGTGCTTGGTGCGGGCCTTGTGGACGCCCTTCTCGCGGTTCCACTCGGGGACGCCCTTGCGGGTGAAGTGGCGTACGTCGAGTTCGGCGCAGAGCGCTTTGGCCTCGACGTCGTCGCCCTCGTCCAGGAGCCAGACGTCGAGGGGTCCTGTGTGCTCTATCCGCTTGGCCCCTTCGAGGGTGGCGCGGACCATGCTGAGGGGTTCCTTGCCGGGGACGTACGTCGTGAGGAACGCGACGTGGGTTCCGGGTTCGGGGGTGACCGGGATCGGGTCCCTCGCCACCATCGTCGCGTGGGCGATCGAGATGACGTTGACGAGCATGAAGAGCTCGATCAGACCGATGGCCACGAGCATCGTGACGTCGAGACCGATGAGCCAGCGGTCGGCGCCCTCGCGTTCGGTCCAGTGGGTCGGCCAGACGAGGTAGACGAGGAGGAGGCCGGTGAGGACGGGCGCGAGCGTCATCAGGATGACGGCCCGTATTCGGTGGGGCTCGCCGGAGAGAAGCGCGGTGTACTGCACCTGATAGCGGTCGCCGTCGCCGCTTCGGCTGCCGTCGCTTCCGCTGCCGTCCCTTCCGCTGCCGTCGCCGTCCGGCTCGGTGAGTGGTCCGGCGAGTGTGCTGTGGGTGTCGTAGTCGTAGCCCTCCGGCCGCACAGCGCCCTCCAGGTCGTGGGTGATCTGGGTCTGGCAGGTTCAGAGACGAACTAGCCGATAACTTCACAAAAGGGGAGTTTCCTCGGCGTGTCGAACCAGATGCGTCCGTGCGAGCGGTTTTAGGGTGAACGGTTTGGCTGCGGTTGCGGGGTGGGGACGCGACTGCTGAGGGCGCAGGCATGAAGAAAGCCCCTGCCGGATGACCTCGGCAGGGGCTCTTCGCGCTATGGGGCGGCTACTCGGAGAGGTGCCGCTCCACCGTCTCGACCTTCGACGTCAGGCCGTCGCTCACCCCGGGGCGGATGTCCGCCTTCATGACCACGGAGACACGCGGCGCCCGCGCCTCGACCGCGGCGACGGCGCGCTTGACGACGTCCATCACCTCGTCCCACTCGCCGGAACGCGGGTAGCTTCGAGCACATGACGACGATCGCTATCTACCTCAGGCTCTCTCGCGAGTCAGACGACAGCGCCAGCCTGGACACACAACGTGCCGCTGCACACCGCTG
The DNA here is from genome assembly GCF_042795295.1 of Streptomyces sp. NPDC056486. Classification (NCBI taxonomy): domain Bacteria; kingdom Bacillati; phylum Actinomycetota; class Actinomycetes; order Kitasatosporales; family Streptomycetaceae; genus Streptomyces; species Streptomyces sp. NPDC056486. The sequence continues at coordinate 16,118 of NZ_JBHTSF010000101.1, read as the reverse complement.
GCTGGAGGCGCACGGCCACGACCCGGCGGACGCCGTGGAGTACCCGGACGCTGGCGTATCCGGCGCGAAGCCGCTGGAGTTGCGTAAGGGCATGGCCGCCCTGATGGCCGACCGTCCGGAAGTGATCGTGGCGTGGAAGCTGGACCGCTTCGCCCGGTCCGTGTCGGAGTTCCTCCGCCTGGTCGCCTGGGCGGAGGCGCACAGCGCGGCCCTGGCCACGACCGACAACGCCATCGACACCACCACGCCGACCGGCCGCATGGTCGCAACCGTCCTGGCGGCCCTGGCGGAGTGGGAGCGCGGCATGATCGCGGCTCGCATCACGGACGGCCACGCCACGCGTCGCGCTCAGGGTCGATGGTCGTCGGGGCGTGCCCCATTCGGATATCGCATCGTCCGTCGGGACGGAGCCGCGTACTTGGAGCAGGACCCGGACCAGACCGCGAAGGTCCGCGACGCTGTGAATGCTCTCGTGAACGGCTCCACGGTGGCCGGTACCGCACGCCTGACCGGACTGTCCGAACCTCAGTGGCGACGCATGTTGAAGGCGCCAACGTTCCGGGGGCAACGGGTACATAAGGGCGCCCTGGTCTGTGAGCCTGACGGCATTACGCCCGTTCAGTTCGCGGAGCCGATCCTCAGCGCTGCTGAGCTTCTGGCCGTCCGCCAGCGGATGAACGACCTGGCTACAGGCGTTGACCGGGCTCCTAGCCACGCAGCGAACATGTGCGCCGGTATGGGCTGGTGTTACAAGTGCGCGGGCCCGCTGAATGGTGGGGGCAGTGACAAGGGCGTGCGCCTCTACAAGTGCAAGGCGGGTCACGTCACGATCTACGCGGAGACCCTGGACCAGCGTGTGGAGAAGGAGTTCCTAGCCACCTGGGGGACCTACGCGGAGACCGTGGTTCGGCTCGAAGGTGGCAACGACCTCTCCGCCGAGATGATCGAAGCGAAGGAACAGGCGGAGCGGCTGGCCGCACGCATGGCCACGGCTGGCCCACTCATGCTGGGAAGCCTGGAGAGCCTGGCCCAGGACCTGGAAGGCACGTACGCACGTCTGCGGGACGCACATGACCCCGACGTCCGGGAAGTCCAGGTGGCTACTGGGCGGACCATGGCGCAGGCATGGGAGGCGTACGACGCACCTGCCCGATCGCGCCTCCTGGCTGGCATGGGGTTGCGGGTGACGCTCCATCCGAAGCAACTGGCCGACCGTCTGACCGTGGGCTGGGGGCCGGAGGACCCGGAGGAGGCCGCGCTGGAAGCCCTGGAGGAGGAACTCCGGGAAGCCGGGGAGTAGCACCCCCCGGGACAAAGATTCATTAGCGCCGACCCGGACCAACTTTGGCGAGCGAGCCGGGTCGGCGTCCCCATCACTGAGGAGTCACCATCATGCCCGACGCAGCGATGATCCGGACCGCCCCCAGCGCCACGTCAGAGCGCGGCTTCCACGTCTACGTAATGCCCGGTACGCCGACAGAGCACGTTCTGAGGATTCAGGAACTTCTGGAGCTGCAAAGAATGGCACGAACACTCTGGGACCTGATTCTCAGCGACCAGGGAACCGACCGGATGCGGGCCCGCGTGGAGCGCCTGGAGGCTGCGCAAGCCGTCTTGATGGGTGCGCCGGAACTGTTCGCAGAGTGCGGGTTGTGCGGCCACGTACCGGAAGCGTTGTCGGCCGCCGCCTGACGGAGGCCGCTGGCCGCCACCACCGATAGACCCTGACCCTTCCGACGTTCACGGCCCCTGGCATCTCGCTGGGGGCCTTCGTCGTGTGCGCGGCTCCACCGTGCCCCAGCGATGCCCTGGAGGCGCCGTACAGCCTCCTGCCGCACCCTGGAGGCCTGGGTGGGCCCCTAACTGTCAGGAGCCTCCTCCTGTGGCCGTAGACGGCATCGGGGCAGGGTAATCCGATGGTCCGTCGCGTTGCGTCTCACAGCGGAGGAGTGGGCCGCACTCAGCCTGACCAGGGAAAACAGCGTAAAGGCTCTATTTTTTGTTACGTAATTTGAGAAAAAACTACTAATAGGTGTTCCCCCCACAGCAACCACTCTCTACAGGCTTAACCCCCCATAGTCGTGTTCTCTCGGATTACGTAACCAGGCCTGGCGTACCCCGCCCTCCGCCGCCTCCCGCCAGCCAGACCCAGGGCGACCCTGGACGCCTGGCCCCCGCTCCCGTAAACGCACGTAGCCGCCTGGCCGAGCGTCTGCCTCCGTGGTTCCTGTCTCGCTCGCTGCCCCGCCGCCCTGGTCCGCAGTCAGGGCCGTGCGCCTGGCTGGGATGCGTTTACGACTGGCCAGGAGCCGCGACACGCCCAACGCAAGGGGTCGCAATTTGATCTCCAGGAGCGGCATCGCCGCAGGTCAAAAGGCTGCTTCGCATACCTAGGGGACGTCCTCCCCGGTCAGTGGTGAGGGCAGTTCACCTGTCCTCGCACGCGGCGCCTGGTAGGCACTGGCCGCACACAGATTCTTGGGGCCGTTCGGCTTGCTCCGTCCCACCTACCAGGGGGCGTGAAGCGGGCCAGCGGCCCCATTTTTGTCTCCTGGGTCATGCGGCTGGGGTGCTCTCCGCCGTAGGGGCCGCCTGGCCCAGGTTCGTCATCCTTCCAGCTCCACTCACGCGGCTGTCCCTGCCAGGACTTCCAGTCGCTCCACTGACAACCGCTTCGCGCTGCGGTCTACAAATCGCGCAATTTGGCCCCGGTCGCACGGGTCCGTGTCTCTGAACCTGGCAGGGGGAGACAGCGGAGCTGTGCGGCTGGGGCCTCTTTCGTTTCTCAAGACTTCCCTGCCAGGAGGCATCACCTATGACCATGTACGAAACGCACTGCGGCGGCTGTGACACCCCGCTGACTGGCCGTCAACGCCAGTGGTGTTCTGACGCCTGCCGTCTGCGGCAGTACGGCAAGCCGCTGCCCCTCCGTGACTGTCGCTTGTGCGGTCAGCCTTTCCAGCCGATCAACGCACGCCAGCGCGTGTGCCGTTACGGCGTGGATAACGAGCGCGGGGACGCGTGCTTCGACGCCCAGGAGGCCGCAGAGGAGCGTCAGGACGACGTCATCAACTACTGGCGCGAAGTCCGTGACTCCGCCCTCTGCGATGGCCCGACATGCACGGCTGAGATCCCTTACAAGGGCTCCGGCCGTCCGAAGCGTTTCTGTTCCGCCCGATGCCGCGTGGCCGCCAGCCGTGCCGCGAAGAAGGAGGCCGCCAAGTGAGTACCGGCACTGCTACCGCCGTCGCGTCCATCGTGAGCGCTCTCCGGCAGGAGGGTTTCGGCTGGGTCTCCGGTCAGCGTGCCTGGCTTCATGGTGAGCGCATTGACCCCGACAGGGTCCGCGTTGCGGCCATCCGACAGGCCAGTGCCCAGGGCCTCCGCCCGACTGGCCGCCTGATCGGAGCAGTCATGGATCGATGCGTGAACGAGCCGGAGTGCCGTTCCGCGCCTGCTCCGGAGCCTGCCGCGCCTGTTGTTGACGATCTGGTTCTTCCGGCGCCCTCCACGGAGGACCTGGCGGACGATGCTGCCTGGTGGGTGGACACATTCTTCGCGCGGGCCCTGGCCTTCCTGCCGGATGAGCCGTGGGTGTTCACGAACGACGACGTGAGCTGTGACGCCCTTCCCGCTGACATCCGGCGCACCTGCTACCGCGCTGGCCTGGCCGTCGCTGCCGGGCACGGCGTGCCTGACCGGGCACCGACGATGCGCCAGGTTGCGGACGCCCTGATTCGGCGCATGGTCCGAGACGGCCGCGTTCAACGCTGAACCTCCCTGGCTCGTCCCTCCGTGGGGCGAGCCCTGGGGAGCGACCAGACGCCTCACATGAGGCGCCTACACGCTCCCTGGAGTTAACGATGCCCGATGCCCTGTACGCCCCTCCCACTCCCGCTGACATGCCCCAGCGCTCCCCCTCGCCGGACGCGCTCCAGCGCCAGTCAGTCCGGGACTTGATCACGGGCCTGGCCGTGAAGCTGAACGCGTCTGGGGACGTCGACCTGGACGCGGTAGAGGTCCTCTCGAAGCTGCTCGACGCTCAGACACGCAGTCAGGAAGCCAGCATCCGCCGTTGGGCGTACCTGGACGCTAAGCGTCTGCGCGAGGAGGCAGCGTGAACCACGCACTTCCTGACTGGCTCCTCCCTGGTGACCTCCCGTTCGTCGACCCGGTCGCGGAGATCCTGGGCGAGATCCTGGAGCCAGCGCCTGGCCATGACGCCTTGCTGTGCGACGTCTTCAAGGTCGTGAAGCACCGCATGGGCCCTGACGGGGTCCCGTTCGGCGTGGTCAAGCGGATCATCCGATCGTCTGGCGTGCGTGTCTGCCGCAGCGACGATCCGAACGTGAACCCTGACAGGCAATTCGCCCTAGGCGTACGGCTGTTGGCGTCAGTTCCTCTCGAAACGGGTCCACTGAAGGACCTGTTGTCGCAGCGCATCGACCAGGCCCTTAACTGCGGCCCGTAAACCCCCCGCACGACCCCGTTAACGCCCTCCAGGCATCCGAACCCCTGGAGGGCCCATCCAGGCCGCCAGGCGCGCGCCTGGCCACTCCCCACGCACACCCTGAATGGAGACCCCTAACCATGTTCACGCCCTACCAGGTTGACGCCCCTGACTTCCTGCCCCGCAACATCCCGATGCCCGCCGCTGTCGTGAAGGCCAGCGAGGTTCGCGACAAGGCGTACGACGAGTACGCCGACAAGCTGATGGAGTTCATCGATGTGCTCGACGATGGGGCCGCTGATCGTGCCGCTGAACGTGACCAGGAGGCCGCTCGCGCGGCCGTTCATGCTGGCGAGGATCTGACCAAGCTGCCCAGCGAGGTTGACCGTGTCAGCCGACTCCAGCCAGTGGCCAGGGGCATAGTCAAGGCGTTGGCCGAGAAGGTCAGGGCCGCTGACTCTGCCGTATTCCGCGCGTGGGCTACGGCGCTTCCCGAAACGGCCGAAGCGGTCGACAAGTTGCGGGGTGAGGCGGAGGCGGAGATGCGCGCCGCCGAGACTGCATACAGGACCGCCCTGGGTCGCTTCCGGGGCCTGGTTCAGACGACCGCCTACGTGCGTCTACAGCGCGCCGGGAAGGTGCGCACGCTGGTTGACGCTCCGCGATTCGTGATGTCCACGCGCATGGACGAGACCCAGTCGGAGCTTGCCCGCCACTGGCTCCGCGCCGTTAACGCGCCTGGCGCCGATCAGGAGGACACCAGTGTCTGAGCAACTGACTCGCGCGGACCTGTCGTCCATGGCTCCGGAGGAGATCCAGACTGCCCGTCGCTCCGGTCGCCTGAACGCCCTTCTCAACCGTCCGGAGGCGACCGTGAACGACATCCTGACGTTGATCGAGCGGGACCAGCCTCCGGAGCCTGCCGACGATGGCGCGGAGCCTGCCGACGATGGCCAGCTCTCGCGTGCGGACCTGGCCGACGCGTCCCCGGCGGACATCGTCAAGGCGAAGGCAGAGGGCCGCCTGGACGCCCTCCTGGGCCGCATGGCCTAAGTCCTCAACTTACGGGGCCCGACTGCTAGTTGGGCCCCGCCCTGCCTTCGAAGGAGGCCCCGTGAGACTCCGTGTCGGCATGGCCCGCCGCTTCGAACTGGGCGGCCAGGTCTATGACCCTGGCGACGAGTTGGACGTGCCGGAAGCCGTCGCCGTGAACCTCATTCGCGCTGGCCTGGTCGTGGCCCTGGACGGCCTCCCTGGCGCCCTGTACGCGCCCCAGACTCCCCAGGCCTCGCCAGCCTCCCCCGTGCCCTCGCAGGCCCCTACGGAGCCTTCGGCGGACGAGGAGGGCTCACCTCCATGTGGGGTCTGCGAACCGGCGACTCCGAAGCGTGGCAAGGCTCTTGCCGTGTGCCCCACCGCTGGTTGCCCTTGCCTGGTCGTGTCCGGCCGCTGCCCTGGCTGTACGCGTGCCGCGAGTCAGCGACGCGGGACGGCCCGTCAGCGCGGCTATGACGCCCGCTGGGAGCGCACGCGCAGCGCCTTCCTGAAGGACCACCCTTACTGCGAGTGCCCTGAGTGCCTGGAGGTACCCGAGCCGCTCCGGCCCGCCGCCCAGGTCGTTGACCACATGGATGGTCTGGGCCCGCTGGGTCCGCGTGGCCACGACTGGACGAACCTGCGGGCCATGACGAAGCAGCACCACGACCAGCACACGGCACGCACACAGCCAGGCGGATGGAACGACCGCGAGTCGTGAACACCTTGCCCGCATCGCTGGCGACCAGGACCCAGGCCCGATGCCTGACACGCGATGACGTTGACGATGCGTGACGACGTCGCATCACCGCAGGTCAGATGCTTGCGCATCGCATCTTCGCAGGCCAGAGGGGTGGGGGAGGGACCTTGACCCACCGGAGGGCGGGAACGCGGAGGAGGGCGGTCAGAGGTTTGCGCTGTGAATCAACTTCCGGGCGCCTCCGATCGCCCCTCCCCGCTGCCCGCTCAGCAACGCACCGTAACCGACCAAGGAGGCCACCCGATGCCCGGAGTACCTGGCATGAAGCAAGCAACCCGACGTACCCCGAGGTCCGGCGGAGGCTCCGTGACTCGCCTCCCGATCATCTGTGATCTGCCCGTTCCGCCCGCTCCACCTGGCGCCAACTTCAGCGATGACCAACAGCGACGCTGGGAGGAGTTGTTCAGCTCCGCCGTGGCGTGGCTCTGGTCGGAGAGTGAGCTGGGCCTGGTCGCTGCGTACGTCCACCTGGAGGCGGCACTGTTCAACGGCTCCGGTACAGCCGCCACGATCCGTGAGATCAAGAGCCTGGCGGACTCCCTGGGCCTGTCGCCAGCCTCCCGTGCCCGCATGGGCGTCACGATCGGAGATGAGCCCGATGGCAAGTGAGCGCCAGCGCGCACAGCGCAAGCAAGCGGCCACCCAACCGCGTAGCGGCGGCATCCCTGACCCCCGCCCCTCCAGTCTGACGGAGCGACTGGCCCTCTTGGAGTCTGGCGACGGATACGACCACGACGCGTATGCACGACAGGCAACTCTCTACACGGCAGGCCTGGACTGGCGAACGTATCCGGCGGATTGGCCGACGCCCCGCCTCCTGGTTGATCACGACACCAACCGGTGGCGCATCCGTGGTGACTCCGGCTGGTTGTCGCCTGACGAGTGGCTGGCCCTGTGCGCAGAGCGTGCCGCGTGACCGCCCAGGCAGCGGAGCCGTTGCCGACCGGCGCGGAGATCCTGGTTCTACTGCGGACAGTCCGCCGGGAGATGGCCGCCACCCGTGGCCAGGCCGTGAACGCTGTCCGCCTCCAGGCCCCTCGCCCTGCCCGCTGTCCGTCCTGACCGGGGAGACTGGCCGCAACGGCTGGTCACCTGTCCACCACGCTGTCCGCGACTGGCGCAACGCTGACCGCTGACAGTCGTTAACGACAGACCCCCTCAGGAAAGACCCAGGTCAGGCGCCACGGACAACGATCGGCAACGTCCACCAGGACCAGCTCCATGGCCGCCGCCAGCGGGAGAGCCTGGCCGCTCCTATGCCGCTGTCCGGCCAGACGCTGGAGCCTGTCCGCACCCCTGGCCACCCTGCCCGTTCATGATGTCCGCCTGGCCGGACAAGACGAAGCCCCATCGACCGCCTGTCCGCAGGCTGGCCGATGGGGCTTCTGTCGTTCTGTCCGCTATCCGCCAGCGGCCGGACACCCCGCCCTGGCCGTCGTACTCTCGGAGGCATGGCTGAGCACCTGGGCGACAAGTTGGCGCGTCTGCGGCGACTGGCAGACCTGACGCAAGAAGGCTTGGCGGAGCGCTCCGACGTGTCCGTTGACGTGATCAGGAAGCTAGAGCAGAGGCGGAAGCACAGCGCACGCCTGCCGACGCTGCACGCGCTGTCTAACGGGCTGGGGGTGGAGCTGACCGCTCTACTGGGGGACCCGCCCGGCGTGCCCTCTAACGGCGAGGCTGACCCTCCTCAGTTGGTCGCTGTACGTCGCGCGATCATGCCGCCGCTCTTCGTGCCACCACGGGAGCCGAACGGCGCTGAACGGCTGTCCTTGCCCCTCCTCAGGCGGGAGATCGCAGACGGCTGGACGCTGTACCACGGAGCAGAGTTCGGACGCCTCATGGTCGTGTTGCCGGAGATCATCAATGACGCCCGCTTCGCCTCCGCTGTGGGCAACGTCGACGATCGGGCCGCAGGACAGGCAGCGTTGGGGAAGGCGCTTCAACTAGCTGGACACCTGGCCATCCGCCTGGGGAAGACAGACCTTGCGCTGTCTGCCCTGGAGCGCGCTATGAACGCTGCCGCTGACTCCTCTGACCCGCTCCTGGCTCCGATGGTCAGTAACAGCGTGGCCTGGAATTACCAGCGTCAGAACCGTCTGGACGACGCGGAGCACCTGGCCGTTTACGCCGCTGACGGGGTCGAGACGCATCACGGTAAGTCGGCTGAGGGACTGCGGGTTTGGGGTGGCCTCATCATGTCCGCCGCCACGTCCGCAGCTCGTTCCGGCGACTACGTCACGGCCAACGAAATGATGACCACGGCGGAGGACGCCACGAAGCGCCTTGCCACGCTGCCACCCCCGGCGGACAGCAAGATGGTCTCTGTGTTCAGCCGGTCCTCCGTCCGCATCGAACGCGTTCGTCTAGCCGTCCAGCACGACCGCCCAGCGGAGGCCCTGGCGCTGGCGAAAGGGATGCGTCTCAGCGGGGACACCCCGCCCTCCTGGCGTACGTGGCTGCTCCTGGACGTGGCACGCGCGCACACGGACTTGGGGAACGCTGAGGGGGCCGTGAAGGCCCTTGAGAGGCTCCGACAGATCGCCCCAGCTTGGATGCGGCACCACACGCTGGCGGTGGCCATAGTGAGCGACCTGTGGGCGGGGCCGTCACACCCGCCTGGCCTGCGCAAACTCGTTGAGTTCCTGGGCGTCACCAACTAAGGCCCTGAAACTAGGACGTTGCGTCCCTGTCTCGCCTCGCATGGTCACGTGAACCTGGCCGTCCCAGCGACGATTCAAGGGGACGCAACCATGCCCACGTCAGGCAGTGGATTACCGACGGAGAAGGACCTGGAGGCCGTCAGAGGTGATCGGCCACCCAGGTTGTTGCCCTGGACGACAGAGACGGGGAGCCCGTGCCTCCTCAGTACCGATGACCCCGGCGGGTTGATGTCGCGCCTGGCGGACCATATGGAGCTGGCCCAGATCGGCGTGGCGGAGAAGACCCTGATCGAGTCGGAGGCGATCCGGTCTAACCCGCTGTCCGCGCGTGCGGAGCTGGAGTACATGGTGGTCCTTCTCCAGGAGAGCCTGGGCGACGTGCTCCGGATCGCGGAGTCCCGCAGACAACGCCTGACGGCCCTCTGGGAGGCAGACACCCGCGAGACAGATTGTGGTCCCACCAGGGCCCCTAAAGCCCTGCCTCCGGCGGAGGGGTGACCATGCGCTCCATCTACCGCTTCGTGGCTCACAGGCTCCGGCGCATCCCCGGCTCTGGCCCGATCTATCTGGCGATCTGTACCAGGGAGGACTGTCACGAAGACTCCGGGCCGTCGATGGACCAGGTGTCGGTTAACGACTGGGCCGTGAAGCACTGCGGAACCACAGAGCATGACCTCTTCATCCGGATCGTCTCCACGGATTACGTGCGCGTCCATCGCGACTAGCGCCCCTGCGCGGCACACGAGAAAGGCCCCTGGCTCTCGCTGGGGGCCTTCGTCATGCCATGTACTCCAGGCTTGCCTTATTCGCCCTCGACGGACGTGAACATCGCGTCGGTCCGGTTGGGCAGACCCGACTCGCGGACGACGCGCACCGCGTCGGCCACGTACTCGCCCACGTCCTCGCCGACGCCCAGCGGAGTCACGGAAAAGGCGACGATCATGCGCCGACCACGCCTTCCTTGCGGGCACGGGCGGCGATCACGCCGGCCTCCTCGTCGCGCTTGAGGAGCCGGTCCCCGTACAGCCCGCCGAAGGGCAGGACCGCAAGCACGAAGAACAGGGCCACACGCTTGAACGGCCACTTCGCGCGGTTCCACACATCGAGGAGCAGGAGCACGTAGATGGTGAACAGGACACCGTGGATCAGGCCGAGCGGCATGACCAGGGAGTCGTAGTCGAAGACGATGCGGAAACCGGTCCCGAAGATCAGCAGCGCCGGAAAGGAGAGCGCCTCAGGAATGGAGGCCAGGCGCAGTCGGTGCAGGGCAGAAGCGGTCTTGATGTCCACGGATCACCTTCGGAGGAGGCGGGGCGAGGGGCGGGGCCGCTCGACGGCATCGATCTGTCGATCTTGTGAATGCGCGCACAAGCGACCCCCATTGTGACATCGGGGCATTCTCGGGGTTCGCTCAGGGGCCGTTGCCCTGTTCCGACCGCATATCCGACGGCTACCGTCGATACGTGGCAACGTTCCGACTGCAAGGCAGCAGGGTGCTCGCCGTGGACATGTCCGGCGACGCCGTCAAGGCGAAGAACGGCTCGATGGTCGCGTACGACGGCCAGATGGCCTTCAAAAAGATGACGGGCGGCGGCGAGGGCATACGGGGGATGGTGACCCGCCGCCTCACCGGCGAGCAGATGACGGTGATGGAGGTGAAGGGGCACGGCACGTGCTGGTTCGCCGACCGCGCGACCGAGATCAACCTCGTGGAGCTGCGCGGCGAGAAGCTCTTCGTCGAGGCAGGCAATCTCCTGTGCACGGACGCGGCCCTGCGCACCGGCACACAGTTCACCGGCGTCCGCGGCGCCTCCCAGGGCAACGGCCTGTTCACCACGACCGTCGAGGGCTCGGGCCAGGCGGCGATCATGTCCGATGGCCCCGCGGTGGTGCTGCGCGTGAGCCGGCAGTATCCCCTGACGGTCGACCCGGGAGCATATGTGGCGCATCAGGGGGACCTCCGCCAGAACCTCCAGTCCGGTGTCACTTTCCGTACGTTGCTCGGCGAGGGCGGCGGCGAGGCCTTCCAGATCCGCTTCGAGGGCGAAGGACTCGTCTACGTCCAGCCCAGCGAGCGGAACACGATCGCGGGGGACGTCTGACATGCCCTTCCGAGAGATCAACTCAAGGATGGTCGAGGCGACCGTCCTCCCGGGCCAGCGGCTGTACAGCCAGCGCGGCGCCATGCTCGCCTACAAGGGAGAGGTCGCGTTCACCCCCAGCATCCAGGGCGGACAGGGCGGCCTTGGCTCGATGATCGGGCGCAGGGTCGCGGGCGAGGCGACCCCCCTGATGACCGTGGAGGGCAGCGGCACCGTCCTCTTCGGGCACGGCGGCCACCACATCCAGGTGATCAGCCTCTCCGGAGACACCCTCTACGTGGAGGCGGACCGGCTGCTCGCCTTCGACGGGACGCTCCAGCAGGGCACGATGTTCATGGGCTCGCAGGGCGGCGTCATGGGCATGGTGCGTGGCCAGGTCACCGGACAGGGCCTCTTCACGACCACGCTCAAGGGACAGGGCTCGGTCGCCGTCATGGCGCACGGCGGTGTCATCGAGGTACCGATCACCCCGCAGCGCCCGGTCCATGTCGACCCGCAGGCATATGTGGCCCACCACGGCGACGTACGCAACAAGCTCTCCACGGCCCTCGGCTGGCGCGACATGGTGGGGCGCGGCTCGGGCGAGGCCTTCCAGCTGGAGCTGTCAGGAAACGGTGCGGTGTACGTCCAGGCGTCGGAGGAGAAGCTGTGAACCCCTCAATGCCCGCGGGAGCACCCGCGCCCCTCGACCCGATGTCGCTGCCGAGCGACGACAGCGTGAACGCGTACACCTTCTGCGTGGAGCTCAAGGGGAGCCAGTGGTTCCTGCAGAAGGGGAAGATGATCGCCTACTACGGGTCGATCGACTTCAACGGCATCGGACACGGCCGTCTGGACCGCCTGGTGCGCACGAGTTTTCATTCGCCCCTGCACGCGAGCGACTGGGTCGTGGCCGACGGCCAGGGCAAGATGCTCCTCGCCGACCGGGCCTTCGACGTGAATTCGTACGACCTCGAAGACGGCAACCTGACCATTCGCTCGGGCAACCTCCTCGCTTTTCAGCCAACTCTCGCGCTCAAGCAATCCATCGTTCCGGGCTTCCTGACCCTGATCGGGACCGGCAAGTTCGTGGCCGCGTCGAACGGTCCTGTGGTGTTCATGGAGCCGCCGATCCGGGTCGATCCACAGGCCCTGGTGGGCTGGGCCGACTGCCCTTCGCCCTGCCATCACTACGACCACGGATACCTGACCGGAGTCATCGGGGGCGTGCGGGCACTGAGCGGGATCGGTGGGACATCGGGTGAGGAGCACCAGTTCGAGTTCGTGGGCGCGGGCACGGTGCTTCTGCAGTCCTCGGAGGCGCTCATGACCGAGCAGGCGACGGGTGCAGTGCCGCAGCAGGCGGGCGTGCCGGGTGGTCAGGGGACACCGGGGCACCACGGCCAACCCGGTCAACACGGCCAGCAGCCGGGACAACCGCGCCTTCCCGGACAACTGGGGGACCTCCAGCGTCGCTTCGGCCTGTGAGCGGTAGTCTGCGGAGTGTGACGGCGAACGTCTGTGCCCCTCTGTCACCTGGGGGGCGCGAGGCGCGCGTCACACACCGACATTCGTTCACCTTTCAACTTCTTAGGTAGAATCGATTCCATGGAGACCGATACGGCCCCGCAGTGGCTGACCAACGAGGAACAGTGCGCCTGGCGCACCCACGTGGAGGTCAACAGGATGCTGACATATCAGCTCGAGAAGGACCTCCAGCCGTTCAACCTGACCATGAACGACTACGACATCCTCGTGCATCTCTCCGAAACGGACGAGAAGCGGATGCGTATGAGCGACCTCGCGGCCGCCACGCTGCAGTCCAAGAGTCGACTGTCCCATCAGATCACCCGAATGGAGAACGCGGGCCTGGTCCGCCGGGAGAACTGCGAGTCCGACCGGCGCGGGCTCTACACCGTTCTCACGGACGAGGGCATGGAGACCATGCAGCGGGTCGCCCCGCACCACGTCGACTCGGTCCGCCGGCACTTCGTCGACCTGATCTCACCCGAGGCGCTCAGCGAACTCCACAAGGCCCTGACCCCCATCGCGGAACACCTCCGCTCCCAGCGGGGCAAGCCCTGACCCTCACCGGGAGACGGCCGGGACCCTGAGCTCGAAGAGCGCTCCCCCACCGGGAGCCTCCCGGACCGTGAGGGTCCCGCCGTGGCGCGCGGCGACATCGCGCGCGATGGCGAGGCCCAGACCCGCCCCGCCTTCATCCCGGGTGCGGGCGTCGTCGAGACGGACGAAGCGCTCGAAGATCCGGTCGCGCTCGCTCTCCGCCACGCCGCTTCCGTCATCGGACACCTCAAGGACCGCCCACGTGCCATCCGTGCGGGTGGTCACCGTGACATGCGAGCGGGCATGGCGCTGCGCGTTGTTCACGAGGTTGCCGAGCACGCGTGACAACTGGCTGCGGGAGCCGGTGACTTCGACGTTCGTCAGATCCATCCGGACGTCGACACGGTCGCGTGTGCGCTGCGAGAGCTCCTCGCGGGCCAGGGCCGCCAGGTCGACCTGCCCCCCGCCCGGCTTCTCGCCCGCGTCCAGACGGGCAAGGAGGAGCAGGTCGGCGGCCAGCTCCTGCAGTCGTACGGTGTCCTCGACCGCGCCGTCCAAGTCCAGCAACTCCGGGTGGGCCGCGCCCACTTCGAGCTGGGTGCGCAAGGAGGCGATCGGGCTGCGCAGTTCGTGCGAGGCGTCGGCAACGAAGCGGCGCTGGCGTTCCACCGAAGTCTGCAGGGCGGCGAGCGTCTCGTTCGTGGTCGTGGCCAGGCGGGCGATCTCGTCGTGCGTGTCCGGCTCGGGCACACGGCGCGCGAGGTCCTCGGAGGCGGTGATCGCCGCCATCTCGGAGCGGATCGCGTCCACCGGGCGCAGGGCGCGGCGCGTCACGAGCCAGGTCACCCCGGCGATGACGGCGAGCAGCAGCGGGAACCCGATGAGCATGGACGTCAACGCCGTGGACACCGCGCTCTGCTGGGCGGCGAGCGAGGCGCCCGCGTAGACCGTGAGGTCACCCTTGCTCTCGGTGTTCACGTCGACCGCGGCGAAGCGGTAGTCCGCCGTCTCGCCGTCGACGGTGGCGGAGCCGGTGGTGACGCGCGCCGCATCCTCGGAGATCTCTCCGGGTTCGAGCGCTTCGCCCGCGCTCTCGCTCTCGTCGTCGTCATCGTCGTCGTCGCTCTTGGGAGGCGTGGAGGCCGGCCGGGGCTTGACGGCGTCGACTCCCGTGCCGCTGATGCGCTCCAGGTCCTCGCTGGCCGCGACGAGCCGTCGGTCACTGTCGACGACCTGGACCGGACGGTTCTCGTCGTCGAGTCCCAGATCGTCGTACGCCGCGTTCCCGGCGAGCTGTGAGGCCACCCCGCGGGCGGCGGACTCCGCCTGGCCGCTCGCCTGGTGGGTGAGATTGGCGCGCAGCGAGAGCAGCACGGCGGCGCCCGCGGCGACCAGCGCGATGGCGACGACGAGGGTGGCTGCTGTGGCGGCCCGCGCCCTTACGGAGCTGAAGAAGCGCTTCATCGGGGGGTCTCCAGGCGGTATCCGGCGCCGCGCACCGTCTTGATCAGGGATGCCCCGAGCTTGCGCCGCAGTGCGCTGATGTACACCTCGACGATGTTGGGGTCGCCCTCGTAGGCGAAGTCCCAGACGTGTTCGAGGATGTCGCCCTTGGAGACCACCTCGCCGACCCGCAGCACGAGCTGCTCGAGGACCGCGAACTCCTTGGCCGTGAGCGTCACTTCCTCGTCACCGCCGCGGAAGACGCGGCGCGCGGCGGTGTCGACCTTGAGGTCGCCGAGGGTGTGGACGGGGGAAGGGCCGCCGTTGCCGCGGCGGCGCAGGAGCGCCTTCACGCGGGCCACGAGCACCACGTACGAGAAGGGCTTGGTGAGGTAGTCGTCGGCGCCCGTGTCGAGCCCTTCGGCCTCGTCGTACTCCCCGTCCTTGGCGGTCAGCATCAGGATCGGTACGTCGTGTCCCGCGGCACGGAGGGTGGAGCAGACGCGGTAGCCGTTCATGCCGGGCAGCATGATGTCGAGGATGACCAGGTCGTACGTTCCCTCGCCGGCCCGGTGCAGTCCGTCGAGGCCGTCGTGCACGACGTCCACGGCGTAGCCCTCGGCCGTCAGGCCCTTGGCCAGCGACACGGCGAGCCGCTTTTCGTCCTCCACGATCAACAGGCGCATGCGCTCAGGGTCGCAGAACGAACCTGAAGAGTTCTTCAGGCGGCTTCAGGCTGGCTTCAGGGTCGTTCAGCCAGATTGGTTCTTGTCGAAAGCGAACGGCAGCGGCCCACCGGCCGCAGAGCCACCGACTCGGGAGGAACCCCTCATGAAGCGCAACATCGTCATCGCCACCGTCGCAGCCCTGGCCCTCGTCGGGGGCGGCACCGCGACAGCGCTCGCCAACACCGGCGACGACGAGTCGTCGGCCGCCGCCAAGAAGTCCAGCGTCCAGCTGAAGGACGGCGACCGGGACAACGACCGTGACGACGACCGGTACGACGACGACCGGAGCGACGACCGGGACGACGCCAAGGAGAACGCCACCGAGGCGAAGGCCGCGAAGATCACCGCGGCCGACGCGATCAAGGCGGCACTGGCGAACCAGTCCGGCACGGCGGTCTCCGCCGAGCTGGACGACGAGGACAACGGCGGCCTGGTCTGGGACGTCGACGTCCTCGGCAAGGGCAGCACCTGGCACAGCGTGCAGGTCGACCCCGGCACGGGCAAGGTCCTCGGCTCGCACACCGAGCAGGACGAGGACGGCGACGCGAGCCGCGTGGCCGCCGCGCTGAAGGGTGCGTCCACCACTGCGGAGGATGCGGCTCAGGCCGCCGCCGCCAAGGGCACGGTGACCTCTGTGGACCTGGACGACGACGGTACGGCCGGTGCCTGGGAGGCCGAGACCTCCAACGCCAAGGGTGCGGAGTCCGACTGGAAGGTCGACCTGCAGTCGGGCAAGGTCACGGCTGACCGCTCCGACAGCCACGATGACTCCGGCGACAACGACTCGGACGACGACGGCTCCGACGACAACGACTCGGACGACTAATCAGCCCCCGTCCCCCCGGTGAGCGGGCCCCGCAGGGTTTTCCCAGCGGGGGCCGCGCACGGTTGGGG
>NZ_JBHTSF010000100.1:0-33315 GCF_042795295.1 Streptomyces sp. NPDC056486 | reverse complement strand
CCCCGTCGGGGGTTCCCGGCCCTTCTACGTGGCTGTGAGGGGCCTCAGAGGACGCGCACGGCACCGTCGGCGGGGTAGCCCGACAGGTCCTGGATGACAACGCCCTTGCCGGGGTTGGCGGCGTCGAGGTACTGGCCGTTACCGATGTACACACCCACGTGGTACGCGGAGCCCGCGCCACCCCAGTAAAGGATGTCGCCCACCTGGACGTTGTCGAGCGAGACCGGCGTACCGGAGACCGACTGGTCCTGCGAGACGCGCGGGAGGTCCACGCCCGCCTGCTTGAACGCGGCCTGGACGAGGCTGGAGCAGTCCCAGGCGTTGGGTCCTGAAGCACCCATGACGTACGCGTCACCGAGCTGGGCCTTGAGGAAGCCGATGACCGAGCCGACACTGCCGCTGGCCGGGGCGGGCGCATCGGCGGTGGAGGCGCTGGAGCCGGCGGCGCTGAGCGTCGTGCGCTCCGAGGAACGCGAGGCGCGCTCCTCTTCCGCCTTCTTCTTGGCGGCGGCCTCGGCCTTCGCCTTGGCCTCCGCCTTCTTCTTGGCGGCGGCCTGGTCTTCCTTGGCCTGCTTGGCGGCCTTCACGGCGGCCGCGTCCTGCTCGGCGCGGAGCTCGTAGCTGTCGGCGGTCTGCTGGGTGGCATCCGCGGACTGCGCGATCTGCGTGGAGAGGTCAGTGGTGAGCGTCGGCATTTCGATGGTCTCGGTCACCGGCTCGGCTGCGGTCGCCGTGCCAGCTGCCGCGGCCACTGCCAGGGTGCTGAGGACGCCACCGGCAACTCCGGCGCGCAGGGCCTGCTTCGTGGCGCTACGACGGGGCTTCCGGTGGCTGGGTATGTGAGCGGTGTGGGACATGAGAACAACCGCTATCAGGGAGTCAGGGTTCCCATCAAGAAACGTGGGGTGCGCCACAGTTGCCCCCGGCGGCCTCGAATCCCGGGCGTGTCACTTCTTATTGACGCCGTAACGGGCAATGCGGACAGTGGTGATCACGCCTGTGATCATGGGCTTTCTGCGATACGTCCGAATTGCCCGTGGACTACCACCGGTTGAGCCGGTTGGCCAAGCCCGGTTTATTCGCCGACCTGCGCCATGTGGCGCAGGTCACAGGTGTGGCCCTAGGGGATCTCCCTGAGATCCGGCCGAGACCTTTCTGAGATATCCCGAAGAATTCAGGGGTGTTGTCGGTGTGGGGGACCGGTGACGGATCGACGCCGAATCGACGGTGGACCGGCGGTCGGCCGGTGTGGGGTCGGTGCCGATCCCCTCTTGTGGCGACATCTCTCGCGGCGGCTCTCGCGGCGGCTCCCGTGGAGGCCTCGCTTCACCCGCGCACCCCGGCTGTGCGTCGTCGCGTCCCCCGTGTACTCCGGCTGTGCGTCGTCGCGTCCTCCGCGTTCCCCGGTCGTGTGTCGGCCGCGTACCCGTCCGCGTTCCCCGGTCGCGTGTCGATCGCGTACCCGACCGCGTGGCGACCATGCACCGCCCGCGTGCCACCCACGTGCCGACGACCGTGCGCCTGCCCGCTATCGCCACCCCCGTACCGCCGCCCCGCATCGGCACCCCGTACCGCCCCCGTAGCGATCGCGTGCCGACCCCGCCCCGACCGCTCGTGAATCTGTGCACGCGTCATCGGCCGTCCACTTTCATCCACACCTCTCCCGCCAAAGTGTGAACGCGCCGCCACTATCAAGCTGCCGTGTCCAGCGCCAATTTGCCTGCGGCGGCCATCGCTTGATAGGGCGACCCCCTTCCGACCAGGGGTAACTCGCTGAGATGTCACCTCTGGTGATCACTCAGGCGCTTCGCGTATGAAGATCACCGCTCATCCGACTTCATGATCCTTCGTCAGGTGGTGGAGATCACAAAGCCGTTGTCGCACCCCGTGTCGCAGATCACAGACCGGCGGGCATAAGATGCGGGGCAGTTGGGCTTGTGACCTGCTTCACATGTACGCGATCTTCGTGAGTGCGGGCCGCAGTCCAATGCAACCGCCAACAGTCAGTGCCGACTGAGAGGAGCGAGGAGCGTGAATGCCTATGCGCCCATCCTCGTGCTGGGAGCCCTCGGGGCAGGCTTTGCGATCTTCTCCGTGGTCATGGCCACGCTTATCGGTCCAAAGCGGTACAACCGAGCCAAGCTAGAGGCGTATGAGTGCGGTATCGAGCCGACGCCGACTCCGGCCGGCGGCGGGCGATTCCCGATCAAGTACTACCTGACGGCGATGCTCTTCATCGTCTTCGACATCGAGATCGTCTTCCTTTACCCCTGGGCCGTCACCTTCGACGCGCTGGGGATTTTCGGGCTCGTGGAGATGCTGCTCTTCGTGCTCACCGTCTTCGTCGCCTACGCGTACGTATGGCGGCGTGGCGGCCTGGAATGGGACTAAGGGTCTGAGGGGCAAAGAGCATGGGACTCGAAGAGAAACTGCCGAGCGGATTTCTGCTGACCACCGTCGAACAGGCCGCGGGCTGGGTGCGCAAGTCATCCGTCTTCCCCGCGACCTTCGGCCTCGCGTGCTGCGCCATCGAGATGATGACGACGGGGGCCGGGCGCTATGACCTGGCTCGCTTCGGCATGGAGGTCTTCCGCGGTTCACCGCGCCAGGCCGATCTGATGATCGTGGCCGGACGCGTGAGCCAGAAGATGGCGCCGGTCCTGCGGCAGGTCTATGACCAGATGCCCAACCCCAAGTGGGTCATTTCCATGGGGGTTTGCGCTTCATCGGGCGGGATGTTCAACAATTACGCGATTGTGCAGGGTGTGGACCACATCGTCCCTGTTGACATCTATTTGCCCGGCTGTCCGCCACGGCCCGAGATGCTGATGGACGCCATCCTCAAGCTCCACCAGAAGATCCAGGGCGGCAAGCTCGGGGTCAACGCCGAGGAAGCGGCCCGCGAGGCGGAGGAGGCGGCCCTCAAGGCCCTCCCCACCATCGAGATGAAGGGGCTGCTGCGGTGAGCGACGCACCTGATGAGCACGTGAACGGAAACGGCGTCCCGGCCCCCCGCGACGAGGCCGGCAAGGTCATCCGCGTGCGCAAGGGCATGTTCGGCGCCAACAACGGCGGCGACACGTCCGGTTACGGCGGCCTGGTGCGGACAGTCACCCTGCCGGGCGCCACCGCGCGCCCCTACGGCGGCTGGTTCGACGAAGTCGCGGACGAGCTGGAAGGGGCCCTGGAAGAGCAGGGGCTCCTGCCGGAGAACGCGATCGAGAAGACGGTCGTCGACCGCGACGAGCTCACCTTCCACATCGCGCGCGAGCACCTCGTCCGGGTCGCCCAGACCCTGCGCGACGACCCGGCCCTGCGCTTCGAGCTCTGTACGGGCGTCGCGGGGGTGCACTTCCTGGAGGACAAGGGCCGCGAGCTGCACGCCGTCTATCACTTGCGCTCGATCACCCACAACCGCCTGATCCGGCTCGAAGTCAGTGCCCCTGACGCCGATCCGCACGTCCCCTCGCTGGTCGCGGTCTATCCGACGAACGACTGGCACGAGCGCGAGGCGTACGACTTCTTCGGCCTGATCTTCGACGGTCACCCGGCGCTTACGCGGATCATGATGCCGGACGACTGGCAGGGCTTCCCGCAGCGCAAGGACTACCCCCTCGGCGGCATCGCCGTCGAGTACAAGGGCGCCCAGATCCCGGCTCCGGACCAGCGGAGGTCGTACAGCTGATGAGCACGTCACATGCATCCGCGCGCGAAACGACCGAGGGGACTGTATATACAGTCACCGGCGGCGACTGGGACGAGGTCGTCCAGTCCGCCGCCCGGTCCGACGACGAGCGCATCATCGTCAACATGGGTCCGCAGCACCCCTCCACCCATGGTGTGCTCCGGCTCATCCTGGAGATCGAGGGCGAGACCGTCTCCGAGGCCCGCTGCGGCATCGGCTACCTGCACACGGGCATCGAGAAGAACCTCGAGTACCGCACGTGGACGCAGGGCACGACGTTCGTCACGCGCATGGACTATCTGACGCCGTTCTTCAACGAGACGGCGTACTGCCTGGGGGTCGAGAAGCTCCTCGGCATCGAGGACCAGATCCCGGACCGCGCCTCGATCATCCGCGTGCTCCTGATGGAGCTCAACCGACTCTCCTCGCACCTGGTGTGCATCGCCACCGGCGGCATGGAGCTGGGCGCGACGACGATCATGATCTACGGCTTCCGAGATCGTGAACTCGTTCTCGACATCTTCGAGTTGATCACCGGCCTGCGCATGAACCACGCGTACGTGCGGCCCGGCGGGCTCGCCCAGGACCTGCCGCCGGGCGCGGTGGACCAGATGCGCGAGTTCGTGAAGAAGATGCGGAAGAACCTCGGTGAGTACGACAAGCTCGCCACCGGTAACCCCATCTTCAAGGCCCGCATGCAGGACGTCGGCTATCTCGACCTCGCGGGCTGCATGGCTCTGGGCGCCACGGGCCCGGTCCTGCGCTCGGCGGGCCTGCCGCACGACCTGCGCAAGTCGGATCCCTACTGCGGCTACGAGAACTACGAGTTCGACGTGCCGACCGCCGACACCTGCGACTCCTACGGACGCTTCCTGATCCGCCTGGAGGAGATGCGCCAGTCGCTGCGCATCGTCGAGCAGTGCCTGGACCGCCTCGAGCCGGGTCCGGTCATGGTCGGCGACAAGAAGATCGCCTGGCCCGCGCAACTGGCACTCGGTCCGGACGGATTGGGCAACTCGCTCGATCACATCAAGAAGATCATGGGCACCTCCATGGAGGCCCTGATCCACCACTTCAAGCTGGTGACCGAGGGCTTCAGGGTCCCGGCCGGGCAGGCGTACACCGCGGTCGAGTCGCCCAAGGGCGAGCTCGGGGTGCATGTCGTCTCGGACGGCGGCACCCGCCCCTACCGGGTCCACTTCCGTGACCCGTCCTTCACCAACCTGCAGGCCATGGCGGCGATGTGCGAGGGCGGCCAGGTCGCCGACGTCATCGTGGCCGTCGCCTCCATCGACCCCGTGATGGGAGGCGTCGACCGGTGACCACCACTCCTTCCCAGCAGGGTGCGGGCGTCAGCCTGGGCATGCCCCAACTCCCCGCCCCCGACTTCCCGGCCGACGTACGGGCCAGGCTCGACGCGGACGCCAAGGAGGTCATCTCCCGCTACCCGGACTCCCGGTCCGCGCTGCTCCCGCTGCTGCACCTGGTGCAGTCCGAGGAGGGCCACGTCACGCGCACGGGCATGGCCTTCTGTGCGGAGGTGCTCGGCCTGACCACCGCCGAGGTCACCGCGGTCGCGACCTTCTACACGATGTACCGGCGCAAGCCCTCCGGGGACTACCAGGTCGGCGTCTGCACGAACACGTTGTGCGCCGTCATGGGCGGCGACGCGATCTTCGAGCAGCTCCAGGAGCACCTGGGCGTCGGCAACGAAGGGACCACAGAGGACGGCAAGGTCACGCTGGAGCACATCGAGTGCAACGCGGCCTGTGACTTCGCTCCCGTCGTGATGGTCAACTGGGAGTTCTTCGACAATCAGACCCCCGAGACCGCCAAGCAGCTCGTCGACGACCTGCGTGCGGGCGTGCAGGTCGAGCCGACCCGCGGCGCCCCCTTGTGCACGTACAAGGAGACGGCCCGGATTCTGGCGGGCTTCCCGGACGAGCGAGCCGGCGCCGTCGAGGCGAGCGGCGGCGCGGGTCCGGCCTCGCTGATCGGACTGCGCCTGGCCAAGGGCGAGTTGCCCCAGCCGCGCGTGGTCCACCCGCGCACGGGCGGCCCGCAGGACGCGGCGCCCGCCGAGCACCTCAGCTCGCACGACGCACCGCAGGAGACCTCGGCATCCGACCCGGCCCACCCGGCCGGACCGACCGCCGAGGAGGGGGAGTGATGACCTTGGCAGCCGAGATCGACAACGAGACGAGCCCCGAGAAACTGCTCGCGCCGGTTCTTTCGGCGTTCTGGGACGCGGAGAAGTCCTGGACGCTCGACACCTACCGACGGCACGAGGGGTACGAAGGCCTGCGCAAGGCCCTGGCCATGGCGCCGGACGACCTCATCGCGTACGTGAAGGACTCCGGCCTGCGGGGCAGGGGCGGCGCGGGATTCCCCACCGGAATGAAATGGCAGTTCATTCCGCAGGGAGATGGAAAGCCGCACTATCTAGTTGTCAACGCCGACGAATCAGAGCCGGGAACCTGTAAAGACATCCCGCTCCTCTTCGCGAACCCGCATTCCCTCATCGAGGGGATCGTGATCGCCTGCTACGCGATCCGTTCTTCGCATGCCTTCATCTACCTGCGTGGTGAAGTCGTCCCCGTGCTCAGGCGGTTGCACGAGGCCGTGCGTGAGGCGAAAGAGGCGGGATTCCTGGGCGAGAACATCCTGGGCAGCGGACTCGATCTCGAACTCACCGTGCACGCGGGCGCCGGCGCGTACATCTGTGGTGAGGAGACCGCGCTGCTCGACTCGCTCGAAGGCCGCCGTGGCCAGCCGCGACTGCGTCCCCCTTTCCCGGCCGTCGCGGGCCTCTACGCATGCCCCACTGTTGTCAATAACGTCGAATCCATCGCGTCGGTTCCCGCGATCCTGAATCGCGGAAAAGACTGGTTCAAATCGATGGGGAGCGAGAAGTCCCCCGGTTTCACGCTCTATTCGCTGAGCGGCCACGTCACGAGCCCCGGCCAGTACGAGGCCCCGCTCGGCATCACCCTGCGCCAGCTGCTCGACATGAGCGGCGGAATCAGGGCGGGCCACCGGCTCAAGTTCTGGACGCCGGGCGGATCGTCGACGCCGATGTTCACCGACGAGCACCTCGACGTCCCCCTGGACTACGAGGGAGTGGGCGCCGCGGGGTCGATGCTCGGCACGAAGGCGCTCCAGTGCTTCGACGAGACGACCTGCGTCGTGC
The DNA here is from genome assembly GCF_042795295.1 of Streptomyces sp. NPDC056486. Classification (NCBI taxonomy): domain Bacteria; kingdom Bacillati; phylum Actinomycetota; class Actinomycetes; order Kitasatosporales; family Streptomycetaceae; genus Streptomyces; species Streptomyces sp. NPDC056486. The sequence continues at coordinate 26,440 of NZ_JBHTSF010000100.1, read as the reverse complement.
GGGCGGTCACGCGCTGGACCGAGTTCTACGCCCACGAGTCCTGCGGCAAGTGCACGCCCTGCCGCGAAGGAACGTACTGGCTGGTGCAGTTGCTGCGCGACATCGAGGCCGGCAAGGGCGTCATGTCCGACCTGGACAAGCTGAACGACATCGCCGACAACATCAACGGCAAGTCCTTCTGCGCCCTCGGTGACGGCGCCGCGTCGCCGATCTTCTCCTCGCTCAAGTACTTCCGCGAGGAGTACGAGGAGCACATCACCGGCAAGGGCTGCCCCTTCGACCCGGCCAAGTCGACTCTGTGGGCCGACAGGCCCGCCGCACATTCGGAGGTGAACGCATGACAGTGACCACCAACAGCGCTCCCTCCGGAGGGGGCGAGGCGGCGGTTCCGCCGGAAGATCTCGTGTCGCTGACGATCGACGGCATCGAGATCAGCGTCCCGAAGGGAACGCTGGTGATCCGGGCCGCCGAGCTTCTGGGCATCGAGATCCCCCGGTTCTGTGACCACCCGCTGCTCGACCCGGCGGGCGCCTGTCGCCAGTGCATCGTCGAGGTGGAGGGCCAGCGCAAGCCGATGGCCTCCTGCACCATCACGTGCACCGACGGCATGGTCGTGAAGTCGCAGCTCTCCTCGCCGGTCGCCGAGAAGGCCCAGCGCGGTGTGATGGAGCTGCTCCTCATCAACCACCCGCTGGACTGCCCGGTCTGCGACAAGGGCGGCGAGTGCCCCCTGCAGAACCAGGCGATGCAGGTCGGCGACCCGGACTCCCGCTTCGAGGGCAAGAAGCGGACGTTCGAGAAGCCGGTGCCGATCTCCACTCAGGTGCTTCTCGACCGCGAGCGGTGCGTGCTGTGTGCGCGCTGCACCCGGTTCAGCAATCAGATCGCCGGTGACCCCATGATCGAGCTGCTCGAGCGCGGTGCGCTCCAGCAGGTCGGCACGGGCGAGGGCGACCCCTTCGAGTCGTACTTCTCCGGGAACACCATTCAGATCTGTCCGGTCGGCGCGCTGACGTCGGCGGCGTACCGCTTCCGCTCGCGGCCCTTCGACCTGGTGTCGTCGCCTTCGATCTGCGAGCACTGCGCGGGCGGCTGCGCGACACGCACCGACCACCGGCGCGGCAAGGTCATGCGGCGGCTTGCCGCCGACGACCCGGAGGTCAACGAGGAGTGGCTCTGCGACAAGGGGCGCTTCGGCTTCCGTTACGCGCAGAAGCCGGACCGGCTCACCACGCCGCTGGTGCGCAACTCCGAGACCGGTGAGCTGGAGACGGCCAGTTGGCCCGAGGCTCTCGAAGCCGCGGCCACCGGGCTCGCCGCCGCGCGCGGCCGTGCCGGTGTGCTGACCGGCGGGCGCCTCACCGTGGAGGACGCCTACGCGTACAGCAAGTACGCGCGCGTGGCGCTCGACACGAACGACATCGACTTCCGCGCGCGCGTGCACAGCGCCGAGGAGGCCGACTTCCTCGCCGCGCGCGTCGCGGGCCGGGGCCGGGATCTCGACGGCACCGGAGTCACGTACGCGGAGGTGGAGAAGGCACCCGCCGTCCTGCTCGTCGGACTTGAGTCCGAGGAGGAGGCGCCGGGGGTCTTCCTGCGTCTTCGCAAGGCCTGGCGCAAGCACGGCCAGCGGACCTTCTCCCTCGCGACGCATCAGACGCGCGGCCTGGAGAAGGCGGGCGGCACGCTGCTGCCCGCGGCTCCCGGCACCGAGACGGAGTGGCTCGACGCCCTGGCCGGCGGAGTCGGCCTGGAGGGCGAAGGCGCCAAGGCAGCCGAATCGCTGCGCACTTCGGGTGCGGTGATCGTGGTCGGCGAGCGTCTCGCCGCCGTGCCGGGCGGGCTCACCGCCGCCGTACGGGCCGCGTCCGCGACCGGTGCGCAGCTGGTGTGGATTCCGCGCAGGGCGGGGGAGCGCGGCGCCCTGGAGGCGGGTGCGCTGCCTTCGCTGCTTCCCGGGGGGCGGTCTTCCACCGACCCGCGCGCGCGGGACGAGGTCGCGGCCGCCTGGCGCGTCGCCGAACTCCCGCACCGCCACGGGCGCGACACCGGCCAGATCATCGAGGCCGCGGCGACCGGCGAACTGGGTGCGCTTCTGGTGGCGGGCGTGGAGGTCGCCGACCTTCCCGACCCGGCACGCGCGCGTGAAGCACTCTCCGAGGTCGGGTTCCTGGTCTCGCTGGAACTGCGGCCCAGTGAGGTCACCGAGCACGCCGATGTGGTGTTCCCCGTGGCAGCGGTCGCGGAGAAGCCCGGCACCTTCCTCAACTGGGAGGGCAGGGCGCGGCTGTTCGACGCCGCGCTCAAGCCCGACCACATGACGCGCACGCTGGCTCCGACGGACGCGCGTGTGCTGCACATGCTGGCCGACGCCGGGGACGTACACCTGGGCCTTCCCGACCTGGCCACGGCCCGGCGCGAGCTGGACCAGCTCGGCGGCTGGGACGGACCGCACGCCACCGAGCCACTGGAGACAGCTGCTCAGCCGCCGAGGCCCTCTTCCGGAGAGGCCGTTCTCGCGGGGCACCGGCTGCTGCTCGACCGGGGCCGCCTCCAGGAGGGCGACGAAGCACTTGCCGGTACGCGGCACGCCGCTGTCGCCCGGCTCTCGGCGGCCACCGCGGCCGAGGCGGGCGTGAAGGACGGCGACGTCCTGGCCGTCACGGGGGCCACGGGGGCGACCGAGCTGCCGCTCCAGGTCACCGAGATGCCCGACCGCGTGGTGTGGCTGCCGCTGAACTCGACCGGGGGAGGCGTCACTTCCGACACCGGCGCGCGCCCCGGCGATCTCGTCCGCATCGGCCCGGCGCTCCTGCCGGAGCCTTCTGAGGCCCCGGAGGTGACGTCGTGATGCACACCGTGGTGCCGCTTGCGGCGGAAGACCTGTCCATGTTCGGCACCGACCCGTGGTGGCTGGTCGCCGTCAAGGCGGTCTTCTGCTTCGCCTTCCTGATGGTGACGGTGCTCTTCTCCATCGTGTGGGAGCGCAAGGTCGTCGCCTGGATGCAGCTGCGCATCGGCCCGAACCGGCACGGCCCCTGGGGCATGCTGCAGTCCCTCGCGGACGGCATCAAGCTGATGCTCAAGGAAGACCTGATCGTCAAGCGCGCGGACAAGGTGGTGTACGTCCTCGCGCCGATCATCGCGGCCATCCCGGCCTTCATGGCGATCGCGGTGATCCCCTTCGGTCCCGCGGGCAACGAAGTCTCGATCTTCGGCCAGCGCACGACGATGCAGCTCACCGACCTGCCGATCGCGATGCTCTACATCCTCGCGGTCGCCTCGGTCGGCATCTACGGCATCGTGCTCGCCGGTTGGAGCTCCGGATCCACCTATCCGCTCCTCGGCGGTCTGCGCTCCTGCGCGCAGATGATCTCGTACGAGATCGCGATGGGCGCCGCGTTCGCCTCGGTGTTCCTCTACTCCGGGTCGATGTCGACTTCGGCGATCGTGGAGGCGCAGGCGGACCGGTGGTACGTCCTGCTGCTTCCGGTCTCGTTCCTGATCTACATCGTGACGATGATCGGTGAGACCAACCGCGCCCCGTTCGACATGCCGGAGTCCGAGGGCGACCTCGTCGGTGGCTTCAACACCGAGTACTCCTCGATCAAGTTCGCGCTGTTCATGCTCGCCGAGTACGTCAACATGGTCACCGTCTCGGCGGTCTCGGTCACCCTCTTCCTGGGTGGCTGGCGGGCCCCGTACCCGGTCAGCACCTTCTGGGAGGGCGCGAACCACGGCTGGTGGCCGATGCTCTGGTTCGTGATCAAGGTCCAGCTGTTGCTGTTCTTCTTCATCTGGCTGCGCGGCACGCTGCCACGCGTCCGCTACGACCAGCTGATGAAGCTCGGCTGGAAGGTCCTGATCCCGGTCTCGGTCGTCTGGCTGATGCTCGTGGCGACGGTCAGGGCGATGCGGAACGAGAACTACGACTTCACCTCGATCGCGCTCTATGTGGGCGGCGGAGTCATCGCGCTCCTGTTGCTCTCCGTCGTCGTCGACATCTTCCGCGACAAGCGCGAGAAGGAATCGGCAGCCGAGGAGGAGCCGGTCGCCTTCGACCCGATGGCGGGCGGATTCCCGGTCCCGCCGCTGCCCGGACAGAGCCTGCCGCCCGTACCACGCCGACGCTCGCGCCAGGAGCGGGAGTTGATTGTCAGTGGTGGGTCGGATACTCAAAGTGACGGAACCCGTAGTGACGGAAAGGAGGCGTCCGATGGCTGAGTCGGCTGGGTCGAAGAAAGAGCCACACCAGTCACACCACGAGTCGAACCAATCGCAGCAGGGGTTCCAGAACCCCGTCGCGGGCTTCGGCGTGACCTTCAAGGCCATGTTCAAGAAGCGGCTGACCGAGCAGTATCCGGAGCAGGAGAAGACCACCGCTCCCCGCTTCCACGGCAGGCACCAGCTCAATCGCCATCCGGACGGCCTGGAGAAGTGCATCGGCTGCGAGCTCTGCGCCTGGGCCTGCCCCGCGGACGCGATCTATGTGGAGGGCGCGGACAACACCGAGGAGGAGCGCTACTCCCCGGGCGAGCGCTACGGCCGCGTCTACCAGATCAACTACGCCCGCTGCATCCTGTGCGGCCTGTGCATCGAGGCCTGCCCCACGCGCGCGTTGACGATGACGAACGAGTTCGAGCTGGCCGACAGCAGCCGCGAGAAGCTCATCTTCACCAAGGAGCAGCTGCTCGCCGGCCTGGAGGAAGGCATGGTCGAGTCACCGCACTCGATCTTCCCCGGCACGGATGAGCAGGACTACTACCGCGGTCTGGTGACGGAGGCGGCTCCGGGCACGGTGCCTCAAGTGGCCCTCTCCAAGGGGGAGACGCCCCAGGAGGCCGCTTCCACCTTCGGGGACTCCGAGCCGGCATCGGGTGAGGTGATCAACCGATGACGCAGCTCGCCGCCTACACCACCTCCACCGGTGAGGCCGTCCAGTTCTGGGTGCTCGGCACGGTCGCCGTGATCGGCGCCCTGTGCACGATCCTCATGAAGAAGGCCGTGCACAGCGCGCTCTGTCTCGCCGGGACCATGATCATCTTGGCGATCTTCTACCTCGCCAACGGGGCGTACTTCCTGGGCATCGTCCAGGTCGTCGTCTACACCGGCGCGATCATGATGCTCTTCCTCTTCGTGGTCATGCTCGTCGGCGTCACCGCCGCCGACTCCCTGACGGAGACCATCAAGGGGCAGCGCTGGCTGGCCGGGCTCTGCGGCTTCGGCTTCGCCATCCTGCTCTTCGGGGGCATCGGGAACGCCTCGGTGAACGAATTCACCGGTCTCAGCAAGGCGAACGCCGGCGGCAACGTGCAGGGACTCGCCGAGAGCATCTTCACGAAGTACGTCTTCGCCTTCGAGATCACCGGCGCGCTGCTCATCACCGCCACCGTCGGCGCGATGGTGCTCACCCACCGCGAGCGCACGGAGCGTGCCAAGACGCAGCGCGAGATGTCCGAGGAGCGCGTGCGCTCCAACCACCTGCCGCCGCTGCCCGCCCCCGGTGTCTACGCCCGGCACAACGCCGTGGACGTCGCGGGCCTGCTCCCCGACGGCACCCCCTCGGAGCTCACGGTCAACAAGACGCTGCGTGAGCGCGGTCAGATCCGCGATGTCTCGAACGAGGCGCTGGACGATCTGCGGGCCCTCGAGCAGCGCTCCGAGGACCGTCTCGAGCGGTCCTCCAAGTCCGAGGAGGCGTCGAAGTGAATCCGGTCAACTACCTGTATCTCGCGGCGCTGTTGTTCTCGATCGGCGCCACCGGCGTCCTGATCAGGCGGAACGCGATCGTGGTCTTCATGTGTATCGAGCTGATGCTCAACGCGTGCAACCTCGCCTTTGTCGCCTTCTCCCGGCTGCACGGCAACCTCGACGGCCAGATCATCGCGTTCTTCACGATGGTTGTCGCCGCGGCGGAAGTCGTGGTCGGCCTCGCGATCATCGTGTCGCTGTTCCGCTCCCGTCACTCGGCCTCGGTCGACGACGCCAGCCTGATGAAGCTGTAAGGGGTCGCTGAAAAGTGGAGAACCTGATCGCGCTGCTCGTGGCAGCGCCTCTGCTCGGAGCGGCCGTACTGCTGTGCGGCGGGCGGCGGTTGGACCGTGTCGGCCACTGGCTCGGCACGCTGCTCGCGGCCGCCTCCTTCGTCGTCGGTGCGGTGCTCTTCGTGGACATGCTGGGCAAGGGCGCCGAGGAGCGCTCCCTGTCGCAGCACCTGTTCAGCTGGATCCCCGTGGAGGGATTCCAGGCGGACGTCGCCTTCCAGCTCGACCAGCTGTCGATGACGTTCGTCCTGCTGATCACCGGTGTGGGCACCCTGATCCACATCTACTCCATCGGGTACATGGAGCACGACGAGCGGCGCCGCCGCTTCTTCGGCTATCTGAACCTGTTCCTCGCGGCGATGCTCATCCTGGTCCTCGCCGACAACTACCTCCTCCTGTACGTCGGATGGGAGGGCGTAGGCCTCGCCTCGTACCTCCTGATCGGCTTCTGGCAGCACAAGCCCAGCGCGGCCACCGCCGCGAAGAAGGCCTTCCTGGTCAACAGGGTCGGCGACATGGGCCTGTCGATCGCCATCATGCTGATGTTCACCACCTTCGGGACCTTCGCCTTCGGGCCTGTCCTGGAGGCCACCGGTGAGACGTCGGAGGGCAAGCTGACGGCCATCGGCCTGATGCTCCTTCTCGCGGCGTGCGGCAAGTCGGCCCAGGTGCCGTTGCAGTCCTGGCTCGGCGACGCGATGGAGGGCCCGACCCCGGTCTCGGCCCTGATCCACGCGGCGACGATGGTGACCGCGGGCGTGTACTTGATCGTCCGCTCCGGCGAGATCTTCAACGCCGCACCGGACGCACAGCTGGTCGTCACCGTCGTGGGCGCGGTCACGCTCCTCTTCGGTGCGATCGTCGGTTGCGCGAAGGACGACATCAAGAAGGCCCTCGCCGGGTCGACGATGTCCCAGATCGGGTACATGATCCTGGCCGCGGGCCTCGGCCCCATCGGCTACGTCTTCGCGATCATGCACCTGGTGACGCACGGCTTCTTCAAGGCCGGGCTCTTCCTCGGGGCCGGTTCGGTCATGCACGGCATGAACGAAGAGGTCGACATGAGGAAGTACGGCGGCCTCAGGAAGTACATGCCGGTCACCTTCGTGACCTTCGGGCTCGGCTATCTGGCGATCATCGGCTTCCCCGGTCTGTCCGGCTTCTTCTCCAAGGACAAGATCATCGAGGCGGCGTTCGCCAAGGGCGGCACGGAGGGCTGGATCCTCGGCTCGGTCGCGCTGCTCGGCGCCGCGATCACCGCGTTCTACATGACGCGCGTAATGATCATGACGTTCTTCGGTGAGAAGCGCTGGCAGCCCGACGCGGAAGGCAACGAGCCGCACCCGCACGAGTCGCCGAAGTCCATGACGATCCCGATGATCGTGCTCGCCTTCGGGTCGGTCTTCGCGGGCGGCTTCTTCAGCATCGGCGACCGCTTCATGCACTGGCTGGAGCCGGTGACCCACCACTCCCACGGTGACTCGCCGCTGAGCGCCACCACGGTCACCGGCGCCACCATGGTGGTCCTGGTCATCGGTGTGGCCCTCGCCTACGTCCAGTACGGCCGCAAGTCCGTCCCGGTCACCGCCCCGCGCGGTTCGCTCCTCACCCGGGCGGCCCGGCGCGATCTCCTCCAGGACGACTTCAACCACGTCGTCCTGGTGCGCGGCGGAGAGCACCTCACCCGCTCCCTGGTGTACGTCGACCACACCCTGGTCGACGGAGTCGTCAACGGCACGGCGGCCTCGGTCGGCGGGCTCTCCGGACGGCTGCGCAAGATGCAGAACGGCTATGCCCGCTCCTACGCGGTCTCGATGTTCGGCGGCGTTGCGGTACTCATCGCCGCGACCCTGCTGATGAGGGCGGTCTGATACCGATGTCCTTTCCTCTCCTGACAGCGACGGCGGCCCTGCCCGCGGTCGGCGCGATCGCCACGGCAGCCGTCCCGGCCGCCCGGCGGACCGCCGCCAAGTGGCTCGCGCTGCTCGTGTCGCTCGCCACGCTCGCGCTCGCCGCGACCGTGCTCGTGCGATTCGACCCCGACGGGTCCCGCTATCAACTGACCGAGTCCCGCGCCTGGATCGCGGAGTTCGGGGTGCGGTACGAGCTCGGGGTCGACGGCATCGGTGTCGCCCTCATCGCGCTCACCGCGCTCCTGATGCCCTTCATCATCCTGGCGGGCTGGCACGACGCCGATCCCCTGGAGACGAAGTCCTCGCGCTGGCGCCCGACCCAGGGCTTCTTCGCCCTGATCCTGGCCGTCGAGGCGATGGTGATCATCTCCTTCGCGGCCACCGACGTCTTCCTCTTCTACATCTTCTTCGAAGCCATGCTCATCCCGATGTACTTCCTCATCGGCGGCTTCGGGGACCGCGCCCACTCGGGCAGCGACGAGAAGGCATCGGCGCAACGCTCGTACGCAGCCGTGAAGTTCCTCCTCTACAACCTGGTCGGCGGCCTCATCATGCTGGCCGCCGTCATCGGCCTCTATGTGGTGGCGGGGAACTTCTCGCTCCAGGAGATCGCCGAGGCGCGGGCCAACGGCTCGCTGGACATGGCGACCAACACCGAGCGGTGGCTCTTCCTCGGCTTCTTCTTCGCCTTCGCGGTGAAGGCGCCGCTGTGGCCGCTGCACACCTGGCTGCCGAACGCGATGGGCGAGTCCACGGCCCCGGTCGCCGTACTGATCACGGCAGTGGTCGACAAGGTCGGCACCTTCGCGATGCTGCGGTTCTGCCTCGGGCTCTTCCCCGAGGCGAGCAAGTGGGCGACGCCGGTCATCCTCGTGCTCGCGCTGATCAGCATCATCTACGGCGCACTGCTCGCGGTCGGCCAGCGCGACATCAAGCGCCTTGTGGCGTACGCGTCGATCTCGCACTTCGGGTTCATCATTCTCGGCATCTTCGCGATGACGTCCCAGGGGCAGTCCGGCGCGACGCTCTACATGGTCAACCACGGGATCTCGACGGCCGCGCTCATGCTGGTGGCCGGCTTCCTGATCTCGCGGCGCGGTTCGCGGCTCATCGCGGACTACGGAGGGGTGCAGAAGGTCGCGCCGGTGCTCGCGGGCACCTTCCTGATCGGCGGTCTCGCGACGCTCTCCCTGCCGGGGCTCGCGCCGTTCGTGAGTGAATTCCTGGTCCTGGTCGGTGCGTTCGCGCGCTATCCGGTGGTCGGGATCATCGCCACGATCGGCATCGTGCTCGCCGCGCTCTACACCCTCGTCCTCTACCAGCGGACCATGACGGGCCCGGTGAAGCCGGAGGTCTCGGCCATGCCGGACCTGCGAGTGCGTGAACTCGTGGTCGTCGCTCCGCTGATCGCGCTCCTGATCGGCCTCGGCGTCTACCCGAAGCCGCTCACCGAGCTGGTGAACCCGGCGGTCAAGCACACCATGTCCGACGTACAGCAGAAGGACCCGAAGCCCGATCTGGAGGCGGCCAAGTGAGCGCATCAGCCGTCCACAGCCTGTGGACAATGGCGTCGGCTGCGGCGCCCCAGGATCAGATCGACAAGATCGACACTCCCACCATCGAGTACGCGCAGCTGTCACCGACGCTGATCGTCATCGGTGCGGCGGTCCTGGGGATCCTCATTGAGGCCTTCCTGCCGCGCAAGTCCCGTTACTACGCACAGCTGTTCCTGTCCGTCGTCGCCATCACCGCGGCCTTCGCCGCGGTCGTCGGGCTCGCCGCCACCGGGTACGGCTCGACGAAGGCGCACATCGCCGCCATGGGCGCGATCGCCGTCGACGGGCCCGCGCTCTTCCTGCAGGGCACGATCCTCCTCTCGGGACTCGTCGCGATCTTCACCTTCGCCGAGCGCCGGCTCGACCCCGTGGCGCACGGCAATCACGTCGACTCCTTCGCCGCGCAGGCCGGAGCGACGCCGGGCAGCGAGGGCGAGAAGGCCGCCACGAAGGCCGGGTTCACCACCACCGAGGTGTTCCCGCTCGCCCTCTTCGCGATCGGCGGGATGCTCGTCTTCCCGTCGGCGAACGACCTCCTGACGCTCTTCATCGCCCTTGAGGTCTTCTCACTGCCGCTCTACCTCCTCTGCGCGCTCGCCCGCCGCAAGCGGCTGATGTCGCAGGAAGCCGCCGTCAAGTACTTCCTGCTCGGCTCGTTCTCCTCGGCGTTCCTGCTCTTCGGGATCGCCCTGCTCTACGGGTACGCGGGCTCGGTGTCGTACGGCACGATCGCCAAGGTCGTCGACGGCAGCATCCAGAGCGTCGACCCGGCGCTCGCCGACACCATGGGCAACGACGCGCTGCTCCTGATCGGCGCCGCGATGATCGTCATGGGGCTGCTCTTCAAGGTCGGCGCGGTGCCGTTCCACATGTGGACGCCCGATGTGTACCAAGGCGCTCCCACCCCGGTCACCGGCTTCATGGCCGCGGCGACGAAGGTGGCCGCCTTCGGCGCGCTGCTCCGGCTCCTCTACGTGGTCCTGCCGGGGCTGCGCTGGGACTGGCGGCCCGTGATGTGGGGCGTCGTGATCCTCACGATGCTGGGCGGCGCGATCGTCGCGATCACCCAGACCGACATCAAGCGGCTGCTCGCGTACTCCTCGATCGCCCACGCGGGCTTCATCCTCGCCGGTGTCATCGCCATGAACCCGGACGGCATCTCGTCGGTCCTCTTCTACCTGGCGGCCTACTCCTTCGTGACGATCGGCGCTTTCGCGGTGGTCACGCTGGTGCGGGACGCGGGCGGCGAGGCCACGCACCTGTCCAAGTGGGCGGGTCTCGGCCGGCGCTCGCCGCTGGTCGCCGCCGTTTTCGCTGTCTTCCTGCTCGCCTTCGCCGGTATTCCGCTGACCTCCGGGTTCTCCGGAAAGTTCGCGGTGTTCAAGGCGGCGGCGGAGGGCGGCGCCGGTGCGCTGGTCGTGGTCGGTGTGATCTCGTCCGCGATCGCGGCGTTCTTCTACATCCGCGTGATCGTGCTCATGTTCTTCAGCGAGCCGAAGGCGGACGGTCCCACCGTGGCCGTGCCCTCGCCGCTGACGATGACGGCGATCGGTGTGGGCGTCGCGGTGACGCTGGTCCTGGGCGTGGCCCCGCAGTACTTCCTGGATCTGGCGAACCAGGCGGGAGTCTTCGTCCGGTAGCCGCCCTTCGTACATACGTTGCTGCCCGGCATCCCGAGAGGGGGTGCCGGGCAGCGGCCTGTGGATAACTGACAGAGGTGTCGGTGCGGAGCCCTATCGTGGAGGCAGTGGTCGAAGCACGACGTACGGGGGCAGGGCGATGGATGGGATCGATGGCATGAGCGAGGTGACCGCACCGGTCGCGGTGGCGGAGAGCGACGCCCTGCGGACGCTGCACCGCGTCTTCGGGTACGACGCGTTCCGCGGTGAGCAGGAAGCGATCATCGAGCACGTGGTCGCGGGCGGTGACTCCGTCGTGCTGATGCCCACCGGCGGCGGCAAGTCGCTCTGCTATCAGATCCCCGCCCTGGTCAGGCCCGGCACGGGCGTGGTCGTCTCCCCCCTGATCGCGCTCATGCAGGACCAGGTGGACGCGCTGCGGGCACTCGGTGTGCGGGCCGGGTTCATCAACTCCACGCAGGACTTCGACGAGCGGCGCGTGATGGAGGCCGAGTTCCTCGCGGGGGAGCTCGACGTGCTGTATCTGGCGCCGGAGCGGCTGCGCCTCGAGGGGACGCTCGATCTGCTCTCCCGCGGCAAGATCTCCGTCTTCGCGATCGACGAGGCGCACTGCGTGGCGCAGTGGGGCCACGACTTCCGCCCGGACTATCTGGCGCTCTCCCTGCTCGGCGAGCGCTGGCCCGACGTGCCCCGCATCGCCCTGACGGCCACGGCGACACACGCCACGCACCGGGAGATCACCGAGCGGCTCGGCATGCCGGACGCGAAGCACTTCGTGGCGAGCTTCGACCGGCCCAACATCCAGTACCGCGTCGTGCCGAAGGCCGAGCCGAAGAAGCAGCTCCTGTCCTTCCTCAAGGAGGAGCACGAGGGCGACGCGGGCATCGTCTACTGCCTCTCGCGCAATTCGGTCGAGAAGACCGCCGAGTTCCTGTGCAAGAACGGCATCGAGGCCGTTCCGTACCACGCGGGCCTTGACGGCAGGATGCGCGCCGCCCACCAGTCCCGCTTCCTCCGCGAGGAGGGCCTGGTCGTCTGCGCCACGATCGCCTTCGGCATGGGCATCGACAAGCCGGACGTCCGGTTCGTCGCCCACCTCGACCTGCCGAAGTCGGTCGAGGGCTACTACCAGGAAACGGGTCGCGCGGGCCGTGACGGACAGCCCTCCACGGCCTGGATGGCGTACGGCCTGCAGGACGTGGTCCAGCAGCGGAAGATGATCCAGAGCAGCGAAGGGGGCGAGGCGTTCCGCCGCCGGGCGGCCTCGCACCTGGACTCGATGCTGGCGCTGTGCGAGACGGCCCAGTGCCGCAGGGCCCAGCTCCTCACGTACTTCGGCCAGGACGCGGACGGACAGTCCTGCGGCAACTGCGACACGTGCCTCACGCCGCCGGAGACCTGGGACGGCACGGTCCCGGCCCAGAAGGCCCTCTCCACGATCGTGCGCCTCCAGCGCGAGCGCGGTCAGAAGTTCGGCGCGGGCCAGATCATCGACATCCTGCTCGGCAAGAAGACCGCCAAGGTCATCCAGTTCGACCACGACCAGCTCTCGGTCTTCGGCATCGGCGAGGAGCTCGCGGAGGCCGAATGGCGTGGCGTGGTGCGGCAGTTGCTGGCGCAGGGTCTGCTCGCGGTCGAGGGGGAGTACGGGACGCTGGTCCTGACCGAGGAGAGCGGTTCAGTCCTCGGCCGGGAACGGGAGGTGCGGTTGCGCAAGGAGCCGAAGCGGCCCGCCGCGGCGAAGGCCGCGAAGGGGGAGCGGAAGGCGAAGGCCGCGGCGGCCGTCGCCGAGCTGCCCCAGGAGGCGGTGCCGGTGTTCGAGGAGCTGCGGGCGTGGCGCGGCGCGCAGGCCAAGGAGCTGGGCCTGCCCGCGTACGTGATCTTCCACGACGCGACGCTGCGGGAGATCGCCACGCTGCGGCCCTCGTCCCTTGCGGAGCTCGGCGGCATCAGCGGCCTGGGCGAGAAGAAGCTGGCGACGTACGGGGAAGGCGTCCTCGAGGTCCTCGCGGGGCTCGGGGGCGCGGAGCCTTCGCAGGCCGCTCGGCCCGCACCGGACCCGCAGCCCGAACAGGCCCCGCAGCCCGAATCGGCCCCGCAGGCCGCCCGGGCCCCGGAGTACCCGGACGCCCCGGAGGAGGAGTGGCCGGAGCCGCCGGAGGACTTCTGAGCGACCGAGGGGCAGCGCCCCATAGGGGCGCGGGGAACTGCGTGACCAGCCACGACGGTGCCGCAGGTGAACCCGCCCCGCTGGGGGGCCGGGGGTGACAACCCCCGGCCAGCGACCTCAGCGGGCTGAGGCGACCCTGCCAGAGACTTCGCCGAGGCCGACCCGGGTGCCGTCCGGGCCGGGGGCCCATGCCGTGAGGGTCACCTCATCGCCGTCCTCAAGGAACGTCCGCTTCCCGTCCGGGAGGACAAGCGGGTCGCGGCCGTTCCAGGTGATCTCGATCAGGGAGCCGTACTGCCCGTCGGAGGGTCCGCTCACCGTGCCCGAGCCGTACAGATCGCCCGTGCGCAGGGACGCGCCGTTCGCGGTCATGTGGGCCAGCTGCTGGGCGGCCGTCCAGTACACGGTGGAGAAGGGCGGCTCGGAGATGACGTGGCCGTTCAGGGTCACGGTGATGCGCAGGTCGTAGCCGGCGGGCTCGTCCGCGACGGACTCCGCCGAGTCGTCCAGGTAGGGCAGGAGTTCGTGCGTGCGCTCGGGAGGGGAGACCCGCGCCGCGTCCAGGGCCTCGAGGGGGGTGATCCACGCCGAGACGGAGGTGCAGAAGGACTTGCCGAGGAACGGTCCGAGGGGAACGTACTCCCAGGCCTGGATGTCGCGCGCCGACCAGTCGTTGAGGAGGCTGAGCCCGAAGACGTGCTCCCGGAAGTCCGCGAGCGGCACCGGTGTGCCAAGCTCCGAAGGTGTGCCCACGACGAAGCCGACCTCGGCCTCGATGTCGAGGCGGACGGAGGGCCCGAAGACCGGCGCCGTCTCCGACGGGGCCTTGCGCTGACCCTTCGGACGTACCACTTCAGTTCCGGAGACCACAACGGTGCCGGACCGGCCGTGGTAACCGATCGGCAGGTGCTTCCAGTTGGGAGTCAGCGGAGTCGGTGATTCCGGGCGGAAGATCTGCCCCAGGTGCGTCGCGTGGTGCTCGGAGGCGTAGAAGTCCACATAGTCCGCGACCTCGAAGGGGAGGTGCAGGGCGACCTCGGACAGGGGGTACAGCAGGGGGCGTACGACCTCGCGGTGCGCCGGGATCGTGACCCACGCGGTGAGCGCGCGACGCACGTCGGACCACGCCGTGCGGCCCGCGGCGAGCAGCGGGTTGAGCGTGGGCCTGGCGAGCAGCGACACATAGGGCGAGCCGAGCGCCGCGGCCGCGGCACCTGCGTCGAGGACGTGATCCCCGAGACGGACTCCGACACGTCGCTCCGCGGCACCGGCCGGGCCTCCGGCCAGGGAGAACACGCCGTACGGGAGGTTGTGCGGCCCGAAGGGATCGCCCTCCGCGAGAGCGAAGGGGTCGCCTACGGATGGGGCGGAAGGGTTGCTCCCGGCCGGGTCGAGCGGGGTGTGCTCGGACATGCGTACCTGCCTCGCTTTCCATATGGGTGTGCCACACGTTACGTGGGAACCCCCGGTTGGGGCAGTGTCTAAAGAGTTCGCAATGTCCGAATAAGCCTTGCTGGAGTGGTCAGTTCCGGCTTAGCGTCCTATGGGGGACGCGGACGGGGTGGGTCCGGGTCAGACGGAGGGACACGTGGGGGGACCCGTGGCCATGAGGAACGACGTCGTGCCCTTCACGGTCGACCGTGAGGTGCCCGGCCTGATCGTCAAGTTCGGCAACTATCCGCTGCACCACGGCGGCGTGGGAGCGATACGCAGTCTCGGGCGGCTCGGCGTGCCCATGTACGCGATCACGGAGGACCGTTACACACCGGCCGCGGCCTCGCGCCACCTCACCCGCGCCTTTCCCTGGCCGACCACCGGGGCGGAGGAGCCGGAGCGGCTCGTCGAGGGGATGCTGCGCATCGCACGCCGGATCGGCAGGCCCACGGTCCTGATCCCGACCGACGAGGAAGCGGCCGTCCTCATAGCCGAGCACCAGGACGCGCTGAGGGGAGCGGGGTTCCTCTTTCCGTGCGTGGAGCGCGAGTTACCCCGCCGCCTCGCCAGCAAGCAGGGCCTGCACGAGCTGTGCGTGGAGCACGGCATCGCATCGCCGGCCGCCTCCTTCCCCGAGAGCTTCGGGGACATCGAGGAGTTCGCCGCCTCCGCGGTCTTCCCGGTGGTCGCCAAGAACCGCGAGGCGTTCACGCGCCGTTCCCGGCCCGCGGTGAACGGGACGACGCGTATCGAGACTCCGGAGGGTCTGCTCGGCCTCGCCCGTGACTGGGGGGAGCGGCCCGGAGTGATCCTCCAGGAGTATCTGCCGCGGGAGCAGGCCGAAGACTGGATCGTGCACGCGTACTTCGACATGGACTCGACGCCGCGCGCGCTGTTCACCGGCGTCAAGGTGCGCTCCTGGCCGCCGCACGCGGGAATGACGGCGAATGCGTACGTCGTCGACAATCCGGAACTCGCGGACCTCGCCGCACGTTTTATCAAGCAGATCGGCTTCACCGGCGTCATCGACCTCGACCTGCGCTTCGACCGGCGCGACGGTCAGTACAAACTGCTCGATTTCAACCCTCGCATGGGCGCACAGTTCCGGCTCTTCGAGAACGAGTCCGGGATCGACGTCGTCCGCGCGATGCACCTGCACCTGACAGGGCGGGCCGTCCCCAAGGGGGAACAGCGCGCCGGCCACCGGTATGTCGTCGAGAACATCGATCTGCCCGCACTCCTCGCCTACCGCCGCAGCGGATACACCACACCGCACGCGCCCCCGCACGCGAGCGGCACGGAGCTTGCGTGGCTGGCGGCGGACGACATGAAGCCGTTCTTCACGATGCTCGCGAGGTTCGTCCGGCCGGGGGCGAAGCACCTGTATCAGCTCTGGCGGACCAAAAGGCGCGGACGCACGGCGGGTTGACCACCACGTCGGAATGCGAACGACGGACTGACCACCACAGCGGACCACCACAACTGAATCCAGCACCACACGAAGTAGGCACACGCACTGAGTGACGTCCTGGGGAGGGACTTCGTGATCAATCCAGTAGCAGTCATCGGGGCCGGGCCGTTCGGCCTGTCCACTGCGGCCCATCTGCGGGCCCGAGGCATTCCGGTGCGGGTCTTCGGCGACCCGATGGTGAGTTGGCGCGCCCACATGCCCGCGGGGATGCTCCTGAAATCGACCCCGGTGGCCTCGAACATCGACGCGCCGCAGGGCGGCCACGACCTCGTCGACTACTGCGCGGCGGCGGGCATACCGCGCCTGGTCACCGACGAGGACATCATCCCGATCGAGACCTTCATCGCCTACGGGGAGTGGTTCAAGGAGAAGCTCGTGCCCGACCTGGAGCAGGTGCGGGTGGTGTCGGTCGACCGCAAGGGCACGGCGGGCTTCGACCTGAAGCTGGACTCCGGCGAGCAGTTCACGGCCCGGGCGGTCGTCGTCGCCACCGGCCTCTCGGGCCTCGCGCAGCTGCCGCCCGCGCTCGCGTCGGCCGTGCCGGACGGGCCGTCCCCCACGGGGCCCGTATCGCACAGCTCGCAGCACAGTGACCTGTCGCGGTTCGCGGGGCGCGAGCTGATCGTGGTCGGCGCGGGGCAGTCGGCCCTGGAGACGGCCGCGCTCGCCGCCGAAGCGGGCGCGAGCGTCAGGGTGGTGGCGCGCGGCAAGGGAGCGGTGGCCTTCGGCGAGCCCCCGTGGAAGCAGCCGAAGCTGCGCCCCGAGTCGCCGTTCGGCCGCGCCTGGTCGCTCTACGCGATCAGTTACTACCCCCACCCCTACCGCTACCTGCCCCCGCAGGCCCGCCACTTCCTGGTCCGCCGCATCCTCGGCCCGCTGGGCGCGTGGTGGCTGCGCGAGCGCTTCGAGGCCAAGGTCGAGAGGCGCGAGGTCCGGCGCATCACGTCGGCGGACGTCCAGGACGGCAGCCCCGTCCTGAAGGTGGAGACCCTGGGCGGCCGCGTCCGTGAACTCTCCGCCGACCACGTCATAGCGGCGACGGGCTACCGGGTCGACATCGCCGCGATGGACTTCCTGGGCCCCGCACTCCGCGCCCGCCTCGCCACGAGCCGGGGCACGCCGAAGCTGGGCGCGGGCTATGTCTCATCGATCCCGGGCCTGTACTTCACGGGCCTCCCGGCGGCGGCGTCGTACGGCCCTGTGATGCGGTTCGTGTGCGGCACGGAGTTCGCTTCGCCCCGGTTGGCGGGGCATTTGGCGCGGGCGCACGGCTGAGCGGCTCACTCCTCGCTCGGCAGCGTCCAGGCCGGGGAGTCCTTCGGCGGTGCGGGCCGGCGCTCCAGTGCGGTGAAGTCGATGCCCGCGTCGGCTTCCTCGTCGCCTGTGGGGAGGCGGCCATCGGCGTTGCGCCTGTAGTACAGGCCGTAGGCCCAGTACTCGGGGAGCTCGTGGCACATGAGATCCGGGTAGGGGGAGATCTCCACGCCCCCGTACCTCTCGTTGACCCGAGCCACAGCCTCCGCACGCGAGATCCCGAACCGGGTCACCGCTTCGTCGACGATCTCCCGGAAGTATTCGAGCATGCCGTCGTCGAGGCGCATCAGGAATCCAGCTGCCATGGCGAGGGCCTCCGTTCGGGGCAAGTACTACCTTAGGGCCGGTTCGCGGAGACACGTCTCGGTGAATCCGGCGAGCGCCGGTAGTGCGACCAGCGCACTGCGTGCGTCACAGCTCCTGTCACATTGCTTTCAGCATCGCCGGGGATCCGTATTCTCTGGATCATGGCTGCCCCCTTCGCATATTCACTTGTCGCCACTGACCTGGACGGAACGCTGCTGCGCGGCGACGACACCGTCTCCGACCGGTCGTTGGCCGCGTTGTCGGCGATCGCAACTGCGGGGGCGCATCACCTGGTGGTGACCGGGCGGCCCGCGCCGCGGGTGAAGCCGCTCCTCGATGATCTGGGGGGCGGTGGCCTGGCCGTATGCGGGCAGGGGGCGCAGTTGTACGACGCCGGGACCGACCGCATGGTCTGGTCCGTGACGCTCGACCGCGAGCTCGCCGAGGCCGCACTCGGCAAGATCGAGGCGGAGATCGGGCAGGTCTACGCCGCCGTGGACCAGGACGGCGTGGACGGGCTCACCCTCATCGAGCCGGGGTATCTGATGCCGCATCCCACCTTGCCCGCGGTGCGTGTCCACCAGCGGGACGCACTGTGGGCCGAGCCCATCAGCAAGGTGCTGCTGCGCCATCCCGAGCTGAACGACGACGAGTTGGCCGCCGTCGCGCGCGATGCCGTCGGGCCCCTCGCCACCGTCACCATGTCAGGGCCCGGCACCGTCGAGCTCCAGCCGCGCGGGGTGACCAAGGCGACCGGGCTCGCCCTCGCCGCCGAGCGGCTCGGGCTGAGCTCCGAGAACACCATCGCCTTCGGGGACATGCCCAACGACGTGCCGATGTTCGTGTGGGCGGCCCGCGGTGTCGCCATGGCCAACGCCCACCCCGACCTCAAGTCCGCCGCCGATGAGGTGACTTCGTCCAATGAGGACGACGGGGTGGCCGTCGTGCTTGAGCGGTTGCTCGCCGGGGCGAAGTAGGCGAAGTAGGGCTCTACCCCGCCGTCCTCGGGATGCGCTTCTCCCACGTCCTGTGGAACACCACCTCGGCCCCGTCCTTGCACACCACCTCGTTCGACGTGATGAAGTCCGTCGCGTCGCACGTGATCTCCGAGCGGGAGTTGATCGACACGTCCCACGCCAACTCCGGGCGGTGCAGGCGGATCGTCCAGTCGGACCGGGTGCGGGCGCTGAGGGGGTCGGACTCGTTGATCGTGTACGTCTCCACCGCGTCCTCGGTGAATTCGAGGCCGTCCGGGTAGACGCGCGTACCGCCGTAGCGCGGGTCCACCTCCAGGCGCCATTCGCCCTTCGCCACATCGCGTACGACCAGGCGCTCGGGGCGCGGCTCGTCGAGCGTCGCCGGGTACACCACCTCAAGCGGCTCCGACTGCTCGGGCGGCGGGAAAGTGATTGACGGGTCCAAGTCGCCGTCGCGCACCGGGAGTTCGAGCGCGCTGCCCGCCGGGTCGAGGGTGAAGCCCGCCGAGTCCGCCTGCGGCCAGATCCACGGCCAGTACGCCGACGACACCGCGAGCCTGATGCGGTGGCCCGGCGGGAAGGTGTGGCCGATCGCGTTCAGCTCGAACGTGACGTCCTCGGTCCCGCCCACCGGCCAAGGGTCAACGCGGTCCCGGCCGTTGCGGGACGAGAGGTTCAGGACACCTCGGGTGACCAGGGTCGTCGAGCCGTCCGGAGCCACGTCGCACACCCGCGCGATCGCCTGTCCTGACGGGGCGTCCATCGTCAGGCGCAGCGTCACCTTGGGGCGGCCCAGGATGCGTACGGCCGAGGGGACCTCGAACTCGAAGCACGCCGATTTCGCGTCCTCGTCCCGCTGGTCCGGCGGCAGGTCCGCGTCGTTGCCGAAGGGGAAGTAGCGGCCAGCGTCCAGGCCCGTGTGCTGGGGGGAGTTGACCACCAGGGGCGGGCCCTGGAGGGCGTACGGGACCGGTGTGACGTTCGGGGACGGCCAGGAGGGGTCGCCCACCCAGCCGCCCGGCAGCTCGGCGTACACCGTCGCCGGCGGGTGCGATTCGCTGATCCAGGAGCGGAGTTTCGGCTCCTCCATGACGTCGTTCTCGACGCCCTTCAGGTGGTGGTCCCACCAGCGCAGAGTTTCCTGGAGGAAGCCGATCGCCGGGCCCGGCGGCAGGCCCCGGTCCGGGTACTGGTGCGACCACGGGCCGATCAACCCCCGGACGTCGCCCGGCAGGTGCTCGACCAGGCGCAGGACCGTGTCCCGGTAGGGGTCGTGGAAGCCGCCCACCGCGAGCACCGCCGCGTCGATCGCCGAGTAGTCCTCGCAGACGCTGCCGTGCTGCCAGTAGGCGTCCCGGGTCTGGTGGTCGAGCCAGGTGTGGATGAACGGGTCGACCGCTTCGAGGCGGGACAGCCACATGTCCCGCCAGCGGTCGCCGACGAACAGCGGGTCCGGGGGGCGGGAGACGAAGGCGAGCATCGTCGCCGCCCACGCGTGCATGTCCACCGCGAGGACGGAACCACCCATGTAGTGCACGTCGTTGTCATAGCGGTCGTCCGCGGAGCAGACCGTGATGATCGCCTTGAGCGGCTCGGGCGCGAGGGCCGCGATCTGGAGGGAGTTGAAGCCGCCCCAGGAGATGCCGAACATGCCGACCTTGCCGGAGCACCAGGGCTGCTCGGCGAGCCAGTTGACGACCTCGACCCCATCGGCCAGCTCCACGGCGTCGTACTCGTCGCCCGGCATGCCCTCCGAGTTGCCGTGGCCCCGCACGTCCACGCGCACGGAGGCGTAGCCGTGGCCCGCGTACCAGGGGTGGCGCTGGAAGTCGCGTGGCGCCGTCCAGTCGCTCAGGCGGTAGGGGAGGTACTCCAGGAGTGCGGGGACGGGTTCGTCCGTCACCGGGCGCCAGATGCGCGCGTACAGCCTGGTGCCGTCCGGGAGGGGGATCCGGACGTCCTCGCGGGTGGTCTCGTACGGGAAGGATGAGCGAATCTGCATGTTCTGCATGGGGGGAACCTCAGTGTCCTCAGTGGACGGGGTGCATGGTGCGGCGCAGCCACGGTGCGAGCAGGACGACGGCGACACCGGCGGCCACCGCGATCGCGCCGTTCACGCCGAAGTACGCCGGGTTGGAGACCTCTCCGTACAACTTCACGACCTGCGCCTGGATGCCGTTGGCGAGGGCGAGCGAGAGGAACCAGAGGGCCATGGTCTGGCTGGCGAAGGCCTGGGGGGCGAGCTTCGTCGTGGCCGACATGCCGGACGTCTCGACGAGGATGTCGCCGAGGCCGAGCAGCAGGTAGGAGCCGACGATCCACCAGACCGCCATCTTGTACGAGTCGTCGCCGTGTCCGGAGGTGGGAAGGGCCATCAGGATGAACGACAGGCCGCCCAGGATCACGCCGAACGCGATCTTGTTGGATGCGTGCGGCTGGCGGGGGCCCATCCGGGCCCAGACCGCGGCGACGACGGGGGCGAGCGCGACCTCGAAGGCGCCGAGCGCGGAGGCGTACCAGCTGGCGGGGAAGGTGAAGCCGAGGATCGACGTCTCGGCGTTCGTCGACGCGAGGAGGATCATCGTCGAGTAGGCCTGGAAGAGGATGAAGTTGAAGACGACCGAGGCCAGGAAGAGGACCACGTACGGCCTGAGACGGCCGCGTTCCTCGGTGCTCACGCGCGGGCTGCGGAACATCACCGTGAAGTAGACGACCGGCGCGATCACCGAGATGACGGTGAGCACGTCGACGAAGCGGTCCATCGTCAGCCAGCCGACGGCGGCGAGCAGAGCCGCGAGGGCGGCGAACACGACGACGCCCACGACGATCAGGACGACCGCGCGGCGCATCGCGTCCTTGGGCAGCGCGAATTCGGCCGATGCCTTGCGTCCCGCGAGGTGACGGCGGCCCAGGACGTACTGGATGAGACCGAACGTCATGCCGATCGCGGCCGCCGAGAAGCCCCAGTGCCAGCCCTTGTGGTCGCCGAGCCAGCCGGTGATCAGCGGGCCCGCGAAGGCGCCGATGTTGATGCCCATGTAGTACAGCGCGAAGCCCGCGTCGCGCCGCTGGTCGTCGGTGCGGTAGAGCTTGCCGACCATCGAGGCGACGTTCGGCTTCAGGAGGCCGGTGCCCGCGCTGATCAGGCCGAGGCCCACCCAGGTCATCGTCGCCGTCGGGACCGCCATCGAGTAGTGGCCGCAGGCGATGAGGATGCCGCCCCACAGGACCGCGCGATACGAGCCGAGGATCCGGTCGGCGAGCCAGCCGCCCGCCACCGACACCAGATAGACGAGCGTTCCGTACGCCGCCGACACCGAAGCGGCGGTGCCGGAATCCATGCCCATTCCGTCGTTCGCGACGGAGTCCGCGAAGTACAGGACGAGGATGGCCTGCATGCCCAGGAACGAGAAGCGCTCCCAGACTTCGAGACCCGACAGGGTGAGCAGCCCGCGCGGCTGCCCGAAGAAGGCGTGGTCGTCGGCGGGCGGTGGCTCCGTCGGGTTCGTCGGCGGCTCCGCGGGCGGTTCGGCGTCGGCCTCAGTGCGGGACAAAGATTCTGCTCCCGGTCGTTCCGTTGTTCATGGTCCCGGTCGTTCCGTTGTTCATGGGGCTTTCGTGCATTGCGGGGTGATGCGGCCTTCTGGGTCGTATCAGCTGATCAAGAACATACCGGTGGTGATCGCACGTCGCCTGGGCGGCATTGCACAGGCGGGTGCCCACTGTGATCGAACAGGGACCGGATACGCTGACTTGTGTGATGGCAGCGACACATCGACAAACCGTGTCATCGACCCCGTCATCGCGCAAAGATCGACCGAGTGATGATCGACCGAGTGACCGACTTGTGATCGTCAGCAGACAGGAGAACCCCTCGTGACCGTCGTCGGGCCCTTCGGCCTCAGCGTGCGGGACCAGGCTCTCGAAGCCGATGTCCAGGCCGGATTGGCGGCCGTCGAGGAAGGTCTGCTCGACGCCACCAAAAGCGGGGTCCCCTTCATCACGGAGGCCGCGCAGCATCTGGTGCGTGCGGGCGGCAAGCGGTTCAGGCCGCTCCTCGTGATGCTCTCCTCGCAGTTCGGCGATCCGTACGCGCAGGGTGTCGTGCCCTCCGCCGTCGTCGTTGAACTCACCCACCTCGCGACGCTCTACCACGACGACGTGATGGACGAGGCGGACGTGCGCCGCGGAGTCGAGAGCGCCAATCAGCGCTGGGGCAACTCCGTCGCCGTGCTCACCGGTGACTTCCTGTTCGCCCGCGCCTCGTACATCCTGGCCGACCTCGGTCCTGACGCCGTCCGCATCCAGGCGGAGGCCTTCGAACGCCTGGTCACAGGCCAGATCCTGGAGACGGCGGGGCCGACCGAGGGCCGCGACCCGATCGACCACTACTTCGACGTGCTCGGCGGCAAGACCGGCTCGCTCGTCGCCGTGGCGTGCCGTTTCGGCGCCATGATGTCGGGCGCCGACGAGACCGTCGTGGACGTCCTGACGCAGTACGGCGAGCGGCTCGGCGTCGCCTTCCAGCTCGCCGACGACGTACTGGACATCGCGTCCGACTCGCACGAGTCCGGCAAGACGCCGGGCACGGACCTCCGTGAAGGCATCCCCACCCTTCCGGTCCTGCGCCTGCGCGAGCGGGTGGAGAAGCTCGGGCTCGCCGATGACATCGCCCTGAGCGAGCTCCTCGACTCGGACCTGACGGACGACGCACGGCACGCGGAGGCGCTGACGCGGCTGCGGGCCCACCCGGCCCTGGATCAGGCGCGCAAGGACACCGTGCGGTTCGCGGAGGAGGCACGGGCGACGCTCGCGCCGCTGCGGGACTGCGACGCGAAGACGTCGCTCGTCGAGCTCTGCGATCTTGTGGTGCATCGGGCGGGCTGAGCGGGCGGGCCAGGGGCCCTACCGTGCGTGACTTAGGTCACACTTTCTGTTCGCCTTGGATTGAGTCCAGGTTCAGATCTATTCCGTACCTATGCCCGGAAGCCGGCGCTGTGGGGCGCCGGCTCAGGCAGGGGGGAATTCAGATCATGGGCATGAGTATGGGCACTTCCAGTAGGGCACTGCTCGCCGTCGGTGCGGCCGTCGCCGCCGCGGCGGGTGTGGCGGTCGCGGCGCCGCCCGCCGTCGCGCACAGCGGCAGTCACAGTGGTAGCGGTGGCGCAGGCAGCGGCGGGTCCGTCTTCGTGGCGAGCATGAACGGCGCGAACGAGGTGCCGGTACAGGGCGGCCCCGCGGTCGGCGACAAGGACGGCCGGGCGCTGGAGTTCGTCAAGGTCAAGGGCGACAAGGTGTCGGTCAGCGTCAAGTGGAGCGGCACGGGCAGGCCGACCGCCCTCCACATCCACCAGGGCGCCAAGGGCACCAACGGCGGCATCAAGATCGAGTTCACCAAGCTGCTCGACAAGAGCAAGGGCAACCGCGTCTCCGGCACGGTCAGGGTCGACGACGCGGCGCTGCTCAAGCAGTTGAAGGCGAATCCCGGCAGCTTCTACGCCAACCTGCACACCGCGGAGTTCCCCGGCGGCGCGGTCCGCGGCCAGCTCCACACGGTGACCACGGACTTCGACTTCCGCCACGCGGCGGCCAACTTCCAGGCCTCCGTGATCCAGGGCAAGCAGATCTACGAGTGCAAGAAGGCCGAGGACGGTTCCGGGAAGTTCGCCTTCGCGCAGCGTGACGTGCGCGCCCGGCTCGGCGGCGGCATCGCGCACGACTTCGTCGCCCCCAACTCCGGCACCCCGCGCTGGACGGCCCCCGACCGCAGCCAGGTCACCGGCAAGCTGATCTCCAAGACCCCGAACGGCGACAAGAACATCCCCGAACTCGACCTGGCGGCAACCCAGACGGGCAAGCGTCACGGGCTGCTCGCAGGCACCGCGGAGATCCTGCGCCTGAACACGGTGGGCGGGGTGGCACCGGCGGGTGACTGCAAGCCGGGCGCCATCGCGAAGGTGCCGTACAAGGCGGACTACGTGTTCGTGCAGCGCTGATCCCTGACTGTCCTGCGGCGCTGATCCCTGATTGCCCTGCGGCGCTTCCCCTACTGGTTGGGGGAGGCGCCGCCTCTCTGTGTCATCCCACAGCAGTACGTGGAGTTGCTCCCGGGGTCTGACGCTTCTGGCTGGCCGATTTGGTCGTATAGACACCAGCAAGGTCCAGCAAGAACAACCACTCCTGACCTATTCGGGTGAGAATGGCGGCGCAGGGTGGACGCACGCACGTACTGGGAAGGCCGCCGCCGACCACGGAGGTAGGGCACACAATGGCACCGTACGAACCGGAACAGAACACCAGTGAGACCGGGGAGCTGCGCGCAGGCCGCAGAAAGGCGGCGCGTTACGTGGTCCCCGTCGCAGTGGCGGGGGTGGCGGCGGCGACCATCGGTCTCGTACCGGCGCTCGCCACGTCGGGCGACCCCGACCTGCCCGATGTCACCGCACAGCAACTGATCGAGAAGATCGCCGCGTCGGACACGCAGCAGCTCTCGGGCAACGTGAAGATCAGCACCGATCTCGGCCTTCCGTCCTTCGGCGGCGACCTGGCCGGTGGCCTCGCCCCGGGCGGCGGGGGCGGCAAGGGCGCGGACGGCGGGGGTTCGGCCGCGGACCCGCAGTCCAAGCTGATGGAGCTGGCGTCCGGCACGCACACGCTGCGCGTCGCCGCCGACGGCCCCGACAAGCAGAAGCTGTCCGTCCTGGACGACGCAGCCGAGTACAGCCTGATCCACAACGGCGACGACGTGTGGGCCTACGACAGCAAGTCGAACGAGGCGTACCACTCCAAGTCGGCGGGCAAGTCGGCCGGTGACTCCGGCAAGGACTCCGGTAGGGATTCCGGTAAGGACTTCGGTAAGAAGGACCTCCCCAAGGGCCTTCCTGAGGATGTCCCGTCCACGCCCAAGGAGCTGGCCGAGGAAGCGCTGAAGGCGGTCGACAGCACGACGTCCGTGAAGGTGGACGGCACCGCGCAGGTCGCGGGCCGTGACGCCCACCGCCTGGTCATCAAGCCCAAGCAGTCCGGTTCGACGGTCGGCCAGATCACGGTCGCGGTGGACTCCAAGACGGGTACGCCGCTGAAGTTCACGCTCACTCCGTCGAGCGGCGGCAGTGCGGTCATCGACGCGGGCTTCACGAAGGTCGACTTCGGCAAGCCGGCCGCGTCGACCTTCGACTTCACGCCGCCCAAGGGCGCGAAGGTCACGGAGGCCGACGACGCCAAGGCCAAGGCCGAGGCCGAGGCGAAGTCCGAGAGGCACGGCTTCAAGGGCAAGGAGTTCAAGGGCAAGGAGTTCAAGGGCGAGGAGGACCTGAACGGTCTGAACGTCATCGGCGAGGGCTGGAGCTCCATCGCCGAACTGAAGCTGCCGGGCGGCCAGGGCCTCCCGACGGGCGGATCCGGTGACGCGTCGCCGGACGCGCAGCGGCTTCTCGACTCGCTCGGCGACAAGGTGACGGGCGAGTTCGGCTCGGGCACGGTCTTCACGACGCGCCTGGTCAACGCCCTCATCACCGATGACGGCAAGGTCTACGCGGGCGCGGTCACCAAGGACGCCCTCGTGAAGGCGGCGAACGCGGCGAAGTAGCGTGCTGCGGCAAGGCGAATGAGCGGC
>NZ_JBHTSF010000099.1:0-33523 GCF_042795295.1 Streptomyces sp. NPDC056486 | reverse complement strand
GCCCACTTCAGATCCGTGCCTGCGCTTGTTCTTCATGGTTTGTGAGCATCCCCGGATGAGCCAGCCTGTACGAGGCAACGTTCGAGGCCAGAGGTATTCGAGGCCAGAGGTAAAAGAACAAGCTCACTGTTGTGGCAGCTCCTGCGGCTGGGATATGGCAGGGCACTCGGCGTCCGACTGTGTCATCGTCCAGCCGTCGCCGAGTATCCGGAGGCTGCTGAGTACGGCGGAAGGGCGCCCGGCGCCGCCGGTTGCTTCCGTGTCGGTGTTGGGGGCGGCTGCGATGAGTGGTGAGGCTGACTGGTTCACCGTGCAGGCCAGTTGGCGCATGGCCAGACGACTCAGAGGGGCCGCCTCGCCGGGGAGGCGGATGGAGAGCATGCCGTCGTCGCCAGTCGTCAGCCGTGGCGCGTCCGTCAGGTGGGGCAGCTGCGTGGTGGCGGTCGCGGCTTCGGTCGCGGTCGGTCCTTCGAACAGCAGGCGTACGACGGCCTGGAGGTCGGTGGCGTCGTCGGTTCGGCGGGGGTAGGTCGTCAGGGTCCCGTCGTCCAGGAAGTAGAGGGAGACGGTCGCGGGCGTTGGGGGCTGTGAGCTGGGGGAGAACATGCCGCTCGCCGGTTCACCGGCCTCGATGACGTCGGACGGGGGGACTCCGCACGCCGTGAGCGTGACCGCGGCGGTGAGCCCGAGCCCCAGCCTGAGCAGCAGGGGCGCCGGCGTCGGCCGTGAGCCCTTCATCGGGCGCCCCCCGCGGCAGCGGTGAGGGTGGTGGCGTCTGTGTCGTCGCGGTGGAGGGGGAGCTCGACGGTGAACACCGCGCCGCCCCGTGGCAGGTTCGCCGCCCGGATGCGGCCCCCGTGCAGGCGTACGTTCTCCGCCGTGATGGCCAGGCCGAGGCCGCTGCTCTCACTCCGGGTCCGTGAGGTGCTCGCCTTGTAGAACCGCTCGAAGATGTGCGGCAGGTCCTCCTCGGCGATCCCCGGTCCGTTGTCGCTCACCTCGATGACGGCCCACGCCGTGCCGGTCCCTTCTTCCCGTATGCCCATGGCCAGCCGCACGGGCGGCTCTCCGTGCCGCAGCGCGTTGCCGACCAGGTTGGCTGTCACCACGTCGAGCCTGCGCGGATCGACGTGCGCGCGAAGGACCCCCGGTCCAGGCAGCCGGGTCTCCACCTGTTGCTGCCAGCCCCGGGAGGCGAGGGTGCGCCGTACGGACTCGGCCAGGTCCATCTCGTCCCGGTTTAGTTCGGCGGCTCCCGCGTCGAAGCGGGAGATCTCCATCAGGTCGTTCACCAGTACGCTGAGCCGGTTCGTCCCCTCGCTGATGAGCCGTAGGGCTTCGCCGGTCTCTCCCTGCCGCTCCTGCAGGTCCAGTACGTCGGTGACCGCCGACATCGCTGCCAGGGGTGTGCGCAGTTCGTGGGAGACGTCGGCCACGAAGCGGCGTCCCTGGGCCTCCAGGCGGTGCAGCTCTTTGATGGTGCGCTCCAGTTCGGCCGCGGTTTCGTTGAAGGACTGGGAGAGGTCGGCCAGTTCGTCGGAGCCGGTGACGTCCAGCCGGACGTCGAGATGCCCCGCGGCCATCCGGCGCGTCGCGTGGCGCAGCGCCCGCACGGGACGCAGTACGCCGCTCGCGGCCAGCAGGGCGAGGACGACGGCGAGGCACAGGGCCACCAGGGTGGCCCGCTCGATGCCGCTGACCATGGCCTTGATGTACCCCTCTTCGGCGTTCTGCTCGACCTCCAGGTACAGCACGAGCCCGGAGAGCCGGGGCTCCGTGTTCTCGCCCGAGGTGGAGGTGACGGGCATGCCGACGACGAGACGGGGATGGCCGTCGATGTTCACCCGCTGGAAGACCGTGGCGCGTTTATCGGCCACGGACCGGCGCAGTGCGCTCACCTCGACGAAGCCGGCGCTCGGCGCGGAGGCGCGTTGGTTGCCGTAGGTGGCCATGACTCGCCAGTCCGATGACCGGTTGTCGTACAGCACCTGGTTCACGACGGACTGGAGCTCCGACCGGTCGGGGGAGGGGGAAATGGAGGGCGCGATCGCGTCGACGCTCGTACGGAACTGGCGGATGACGGAGTCCTGGCTCTGCTGGAGCACCCCCGTGCGCGCCTCGCGGAAGGCGAGGGCCCCGGTGCCCAGGGCGCTGACCATGGCCACCAGGACGAAAGCCGTCAGCAGGCGGGGGCGCAGGCCGCGCAGCGGGAGCGGGATGCGTACCAGGACCGCGCGCAGGAACTGCGCGGACGCGCGGGCGCTCATGAGGTGCCGAAGCGGTAGCCGAATCCGCGTACGGTCTGTACGTAGCGGGGGTTCCTGCCCTCGGCGAGCTTGTTGCGCAGCCGCTTCACGCAGGCGTCCACGAGTCGTATGTCGCCGTGGTAGCTGTGTTCCCAGACGGCTTCCAGGAGTTGCTGGCGGCTGAACACCTGGCCTGGGGAGGCCGACAGGGTGAGCAGCAGCCGTAGTTCGGAGGGGGCGAGGGCGATGGGGGCGCCGCGGTGCGTGACCACGAGTCCAGCGCGGTCCAGGACCAGTTCGCCGTGGGTCTCCGCCGGGGGGCGGGTGCCGTCCGGCAGCGAGGCGCCCTGTCGGCGCAGCACGGCCCGTATTCGTGCGTCGAGCACCCGGGCCCCTACGGGCTTGACCACGTAGTCGTCGGCGCCCGCCTCAAGACCCACGACCACGTCGATGTCGTCGCCGCGGGCCGTCACCATGATGACCGGCACCATGTCGCGTTCCCTGATCCGGCGGCACACGTCGAGGCCGGAGATGCCGGGCAGCATGAGGTCGAGCACGACGACGTCCGGTCCGAAGGGGCGAAGTTGGTCCAGCCCCTCCTCACCCGTTCCCACAGTGACGACCTCATGCCCCTGATGCCGCAGACCCAATTGGATGGCCAGGCGGATATCTCGGTCGTCTTCAATGATCAGGACCCGTGACATTTCGGCAGTGTAAGCAGGCCGGACGGGGTGGTCGTACCGGAAAGACCGCTCTCCGACCGCCGTTACACAACGAACACAATGGGCCGACAGGCACACGGTTTCGTTACCCTTTCGCGACAATACCGGCTCATGGCGATCATCTGGGATGACCAGTTTGAGCTGCCATGCGTTCAGCACGACAGCAGCAATCCGCACCATCCGCACCCCCTGCCGCCAGCACCGCAGCCGTTCACCGCGCCGACCGTCGGCGCCGGTCCTCCCGTCGCCGGAGACGTCCGCGCCGCCGGGGCCGAATCCTGCTGACCGCCCTGCTGGTGGCCGCCGGCCTGCTGCTCCCGGCGACGTACTTCTTGCAGAGTGAGCGCAGCGACGCTTCGAGCGGCGCGCCACGCGCGCGGCCCACGCACCTCACCGACACCCCTACTCCCCCGCCCACGCCCACTCCCACCCCTACGCCCACCCCTACGCCCACTGTGAGCCGGAGTGAGATCGATGTCCCTTTGACGGGGAGCGGGAGGTTCGTCACGGCGCAGGCCGGCGGGGCGACGGTGGGCACCGGCTCGCGTCCGCTGCGCTACGTCGTGGAGGTGGAGAGCGGCCTGGACATCTCGCCGTCCCAGGCGGCGAAGGAGATCGCCGGGATACTCGCCGCGCCGCGGGGCTGGACCCATGACGCGGGTACCGCATTCCGTCTGGTGAGCGCGGGAGCGCCGCACGATCTCACGGTGAAGATCGCGACACCGGGGACGGCGGACGCGCTGTGCTGGTCGGGTATCCAGCAGGACACCGGCGGCGAGTACAACTGCGAGATTCCGGGAGGGGTCGTGGTGAACCTCAAACGCTGGGTCAAGGGCTCACCCACCTTCGACGGCCCGATCCACGACTACCGGGCACTGATCATCAACCACGAGATGGGCCACTTCCTCGGCTACTCGCACGTGACCTGCGGGGGCCCGGGACAGCTGGCCCCGGTGATGATGCAGCAGATCAAGGGCCTGCACGGCTGCGTCGCCAACGCCTGGCCCTACGACAAGAACGGCCACCTCGTCACCGGGCCACCCGTCTGACCGCCGCCACCACCGTCGACGGCAGCGGCAGCGGTGGCCGGTCGGCCGGTCGTTACGGCTTGGTCATACAGCGAACCTACGGCCATGAACTGCCGACACCACTGTGAACTCCACGTTCTGACGCGCTCGGCGGCAGAACCAACTCTCCCTCCCCCTCGATCGGACAGACGTACATGACTCGATCCCGCACTGCCCGGAGACTGGCCGCGACGGCCGCGGTGAGCCTGTTGCCCCTGCTGGCGGCCTGTGGCAACGACGCCGACACCGGCGTGGAGTCCCGCTCCTCGGACAGTGGAACAACCGCAGACGGATCGTCCGGGCAACTCGACGTGCCCGCCGACGCGAACGCCGATCTCAAGAAGAAGTACCTCGTGGAGAACGCGATCGCGGCCTGCATGAAGAAGCAGGGATTCACCTACGCCCCCGTAGCCCCCGAGGATCCCGCCGACTCCTGGGCCACCGCTGGGGCGGACTACGCACTGACGAAGAAGTACCGGCAGAAGTACGGTTTCGGTGTCTACGCGGGCATCGTCTACCCCAACGACCCCGCCGCGTCGGGCCGTAAGGCTGCCCAGCAGGACGCGGACCGAACACCCAACGCGGACTACGTGGACACGCTCACCCCCAAGCAGAAGACCGCATACAACAAGGCGTTGGGCACGCCCCCGGACCCCAAGACCGACGAGAAGAACTGGACCGGTTGTCAGGGGGAGGCCGACAAGAAGGTCTACGGGTCCGGGTCGGCCCAGGAGCGGAGCGCCACGACCGCCGGCCAGAACCAGACCAACGCACAGGCCCTCAACGGTGATCCGAAACTGGTCGAGCTGGCGCAGTCGTACGCCTCGTGCCTGAAAAAGGAAGGCGTCTCCGTCACCACTACGCAGCCGACCGGCATCGGGGAGATGGTCAAGCTCCAGGCGCTCGCGTCCGCTCCGCCCGGCGCCGGCGGCGTCGTCGCCGTCGACGAGGAGGAGGGGAACTCCCAGAAGTCGCTGAGCAAGGGGGAGGCCCTCCCTCTGCTCACCAAGGACATCCAGCTGGCGATGCGGGATCTGAAGTGCGGCAAGGAGTTCCGGGCCGCCTACTTCCCGAAGTTCCTGAAGGCCCCGACCAGCGGTGGCGGTGCCGGGTGAGACAGCGTACCGAGCCGGCCGGCGCCCGTCCCGGACACTTCCGCAAGCTGCTCAGCACCCGTTCCGGACAGCTGAGCGTCGTCGTCACCGTGGTGGCGCTGGTCGGCGCGGGCGGCTGGTTCGCCGGATCGCGGATGCAGTCGCCCGCGGACGCCGCTGCCGCGCACCAGCCGCCCGAAGCCGGTCCCGTCACCGTCGCGGTCGAGCGGCGCTCGCTGACCGCGAGTGTGGTGGCCCAGGGCTCGGTGGAGTTCGCGTCGTCGCGCGACGTGACCCTGGCCGGACTCGTCGGCTCCCCGGACTCCGGGGCCGGTGACGCGGGGGCCGGGGACAGCGTCGCCCAGCGGGTCACCAAGGCACCGACAGCCGGGACGGAGGTGCGGGAGGGCGACGTACTGATGCAGGTGAGCGGGCGGCCGGTCCTGGTACTGCGGGGCACCGTGCCGATGTACCGGACCCTGGGGCCCGGCGCCTCCGGGGGCGATGTCACGCAGCTCCAACGGGCGCTGGCACGGCTGGGTTTCAACCCCGGTTCCGCGAACGGGACGTACGGACAGTCGGACGCCGCGGCGGTCAGCCGCTGGTACAAGCGCAAGGGCTACCGGGCCATGGAGCCCACCGTCGCCGACAAGCAGCAGCTGGGGACGCTCGAAGCGGCGGTGACCAGCGCGCAGCAGGCACTCCTCGAGGCACGGGATTCGGGCGGCGAATCCGGCAGCAAATCGTCCGGGAGCGGATCGCCGGGCACCGAACCGTCCGGCAGTGGGTCGTCCGGCAGTAGCTCCGCAGGAGGCGGCTCGGGCACCAGCGGCAACGCCGCCGAGCTGCAGCTCAAGTCGGCACAGCAGCAGTTGGACGCGGCCAACTCCGCGCTCCTGGCCTTCCAGGCCGGGTACGGAACCAAGGTCCCCGCCGGTGAGGTGGTCTTCCTGCCGGAACTGCCGGCCCGCCTGGACAAGGTGTCCGTGAAGACGGGAGACACCCCCACCGGACCGGTCGCCACGGTGACCAGCTCCAAGGTCGTGGTACGCGCCGTGGTCCCGGCCGACGACGCCAAGTTGCTCCACAAGGGCATGCCGGCGCGGGTGGAGACCACCGACGGCACGAAGGTGGACGGCGACGTGGTGGCACTCGGCGCCGACGTGCCGAAGGACGACGCAGCCGACACCGACAAGCAACAGGGAACCTCGGGCGGTGACAGCGACGACACCTCGGCTCCCGTACCGGTACAGATCTCCGTGCCGTCGGGAAAGCTGGCCAAGAACGCCGCCGAATCCGCGAAGGTCACCATCGAAGTGGGCTCCTCGCGAGGCAAGGTGCTGACGGTACCCGTCGCCGCGCTGCACACGTCCGCCGACGGGAAGGCCCGGGTACAGGTCGTACGCGGCGGCAAGGGGGTGGGCGTCGCCGTCGAGGCCGGCCTCTCCGCGGACGGCCAGGTGGAGGTCGCCCCGGCGTCCGGCGCCACCCTGAAACCGGGCGACCAGGTGGTGGTCGGACGGTGAGCAGCGGTACGCCGATGACCGGTCCGCCGACAAGCGGCTCGCCCATGACCGATCCGCCCATGACCGATCCGTCCGTGCGAGATCCGGGGGCGTTCTCTGGTGCGCCCGACGCGGACACGGTCATTCAACTGGTCCGTGTGGAGCGGACCTTCGACTCCCAACCGCCTGTGCACGCCCTGCGCGACGTGCACCTGAGCGTGCGGCGTGGCGAGCACCTGTCGATCGTCGGCCCGTCCGGTTCCGGCAAGTCGACGCTGCTCAACACCCTGGGGCTACTTGACCGCCCCACCTCGGGCACCTACTGGCTCGACGGGGTGGAGACCAACGGGCTCGACGACCTGGAGCGCACCGCGTTGCGGGGCAGCCGGATCGGGTTCGTCTTCCAGTCCTTCCACCTGCTGCCGTACCGGACCGTGGAGGAGAACGTCATGCTGGCCGAGGCCTACCGCAGGCCGCGCCCGGGGCGCGGCCGGGCCGGCCGCCGCGCCAGGGCCGAGCGGGCACTGCATCAGGTGGGCCTGGCGCACCGGTCCGGTTTCCGGCCGGACCGGCTCTCCGGCGGTGAGAGACAGCGGGTGGCGATCGCCCGTGCGCTGATGAGCGAACCCGCCCTGCTGCTCTGCGACGAGCCCACCGGCAACCTCGACAGCGAGAACACCGAATCAGTCCTCGCCCTCTTCGACCGGCTCGGCGACCAGGGCATGACCCTAGTGGTGATCACTCATGAGGAGGCGGTCAGTGGACGGGCTCACCGGCGAGTGAGGATCAGTGACGGACGGCTCACCGAGGAGTACCGATGAGGTCCCGGACACGCGTCCGGCAGGCTGCGGCTTCCGCTCCGGCTTCGGCTTCGACTCCGGCTGACGCAGACACGGCACGGGCCGGGGGGAGAGCACGGGCTGGGAGGAGCTGGAGAAGATCAAGGTTCAGGAGAGCCGTCGAGTATCCGTGGATGGACTTCCGGGACCTGTGGTCCGAGGCGCTGGCGGGGGTGCTCGCCCGCCCGATGCGCTCCGCCCTGACCACGCTCGGCACCGTTCTGGGCATCGCCACCCTGGTCATCACCATCGGGATCTCCGCCACGGCGGGCAACCAGATCGTGGGCCGGTTCGACGCCTTGACCGCCACTTCGGTCACGGTGGCGGTGCCTTCCGTGGAGGCGGCCGACTCCGGTCCCCTCGTGGACTGGGCGGGGGTCGACGCGGTGCAACGGCTGGCCGGAGTCGAGTCGGCGGCCGCGATCGCCGACTCCCAGAAGACCGCGAGCGTCGAGGTGCGGGCCAACGACGTGGTCGCTCCCGGTGAGGTCAGCGGCCAGGCCATGGCGGTCGTCGCCGCCTCCCCCACGCTGCCGGCCGCGGTACGCGGCACGATGACCGCCGGGCGTTTCTTCGACGCCGGGGACATCGACCGGCACGACCGGGTGGCGGTCCTCGGCGATCAGGCGGCGCGGCTCCTCGGCATCAGCTCGGTCGAGAACGCTCCCGCGGTCTTCCTGAAGGGCCAGGCGTACACGGTGATCGGGATACTCGGGGCAGTCGAGCGGGAGCAGCAGCTCGCCACCGCGATGATCCTGCCGCCCACGACGGCCGCGGACCGGATGGGTCTTGGGACCGTGACCCGTGTCCTGATCAACACCTCGCTCGGCGCGGCCAACCAGGTCGCCCGCCAGGCGCCGATCGCGCTGGCCCCCGGAGCCGAGGCATCCCTGACCGTGACGGCTCCGACCGATCCGGCCAAGGCCCGCAAGGGAGTGCAGGGCGATGTCAACGGACTGTTCCTGGTCCTCGGCCTTGTCTCGCTGGTGGTCGGCGCCATCGGTATCGCCAACGTGACACTGGTGACGGTCATCGAGCGGGTGGGGGAGATCGGACTGCGCCGCGCCCTCGGCGCCTCGCGGCGACAGGTCGCCGGCCAGTTCCTGGTGGAGTCGACGACGATCGGCCTCCTCGGCGGTGTCGTCGGCGCCGCCCTCGGCATGGTCGTCGTCGTGAGCGTCTCCGCCGTCAAGGAGTGGACACCGGTCCTGGACGTCCGCCTTGCCCTCGGAGCCCCGGTCGCCGGAGCCCTGGTAGGACTCCTGGCTGGCCTCTACCCGTCGCTGCGGGCCTCCCGCATGGAACCGGTCGACGCCCTGCGATCGTAGCCGTGCCCCGTGGACAGGCCGCCGGACAAGAGGGGCGCAACCGTCCCTCTCGTCTCGCTGCCAGGGGTTCCCGGACGAGTTCTGAAGGCTGAGCATTCTCACTGAAGTCCGAGTGTCTTTTGGCGGACAGCCGGCTTTGTCCGGAGCTGGCCGATGATCGGGATCCTGCTGTGGGTCCCGTTCGGGATCGGCGTCGTCTGGTATCCGAAGAAGGACCAGCGGATCACGCTGACGACGCGTGAACTGCGTGTGCGGCGCAAGCGGCTGGCGATGGAGCAGGTGAACCTGCTGCACGTGGCGTGGCTGTGGCTGGAAGGGCGGTCGACTGCGTACCTGTGCCCTTAGAGCAGCGTGGCTCCTGGCGCGGGTGAGTCCGCCACCCGGGCCGTGCGGCAGGTGCCGGAGGCGGAAAGGGCCGCGGCGATCCGTCGCGCCGACTCGGCGTCCGCGGCAAGGAACGCCGTCGTCGGCCCGGAGCCGGAGACCAGCGCGGCCAGGGCGCCCGCGCCGGTGCCCGCGGCGAGGGTGTCGGCGAGCGAGGGGAACAGGGAGAGAGCCGCGGGCTGAAGATCATTGGTGACGGCACCGGCGAGCGCCTCCACGTCGCCCTCGCGCAGGGCGTCGAGCAGCGCCGGGGACGCTTCAGGAGCCGGGGCGTCCGGGGTCAGGCGGTCGAACTCGCGGTAGACCGCGGGTGTGGAGAGCCCGCCGTCGGCCACCGCGAACACCCAGTGGAAGTCCCCGCCGACTTCCAGGACCTCCAGCTTCTCGCCTCGCCCCGTACCGAGCGCCGCCCCGCCCACCAGGCTGAACGGCACATCGCTGCCCAACTCGGCGCAGATGTCGAGGAGTTCATCCCTCGGCGCCTCGGTCCCCCACAGCGCGTCGCACGCCACGAGCGCGCCCGCGCCGTCCGCGCTGCCGCCCGCCATGCCGCCCGCGACGGGAATGTCCTTGGCGATGTGGATGTGCACATCGGCCGTACGTCCATGACGCGCGGCAAGCAGCTCCGCCGCCCTCGCCGCCAAGTTCGTACGATCGAGAGGCACTTGAGCGGCGCCGGGCCCCGAGCAGGTCACCCGCAGCTGCTCGGCGGGCGTCACGGTGACCTCGTCGTAGAGCCCTACGGCGAGAAAGACATTCGCAAGATCATGGAACCCGTCCGCGCGCGCGGCACCCACCGCGAGCTGGACATTGACCTTCGCGGGAACCCGTACGGTCACGCTCTTCCCGCTCTGGCTCACGCGCCCGCTCCCTTGTGCTCGGCGATCCGCGCGAACTCCTCCACCGTCAGCGCCTCGCCGCGCGCCTGCGGCGAGACCCCGGCGGCGACGAGCGCCGCTTCCGCCGCCGGCGCCGAGCCCGCCCATCCGGCGAGCGCGGCCCGCAGAGTCTTGCGGCGCTGGGCGAAGGCCGCGTCGACGACGGCGAAGACTTCCTTCTTCGAAGCGGTGGTCTTGACCGGCTCGGCCCGCCGCACCAGCGAGACGAGGCCCGAGTCGACGTTCGGCGCGGGCCAGAAGACGTTACGGCCGATGGACCCCGCGCGCTTCACGTCGGCGTACCAGTTCGCCTTCACGGACGGGACGCCGTACACCTTCGAGCCCGGATCGGCGGCGAGGCGGTCGGCGACCTCGGCCTGCACCATCACGAGCGTGCGCTCGATGCTGGGAAAGGTGTCGAGCATGTGAAGCAGGACCGGTACGGCGACGTTGTACGGGAGGTTGGCGACCAGTGCGGTCGGGGCGGGGCCCGGCAGCTCTCGTACGAGCATGGCGTCGCTGTGCACGAGCGCGAAGGAGTCGGCCTTCGCCGGGAGCCTGGCCTCGATGGTCGCCGGGAGAGCCCCGGCGAGCGTGTCGTCGATCTCGACCGCGATGACGCTGTCCGCGGTGTCGAGCAGCGCTAGGGTCAGCGAGCCGAGCCCCGGCCCGACCTCGACGACCACGTCCTGCGGCCCGACCTCCGCGGTGCGGACGATGCGGCGGACGGTGTTGGCGTCGATGACGAAATTCTGGCCCCGCTGCTTGGTCGGGCGTACGCCCAAGGCAGCGGCCAGTTCTCGGATGTCGGCGGCGCCAAGGAGGGCACCGGGCTCACTGTTGCTCACCACCCCAGGTTACGTGGCCTGGCCCCTGGGCCCTGACCGTCGCCGATTGCCCCGCGCTCCACGCTGAACGAACAAGCTCTCCCACCCACCCGCCCGATCACCCCGCGTCCACCTCTGCCCGAACAGACCTTTCCCGCCCACCCGCCCGATTGCCCCGCGTCATCGGGGCCCACCCGCACTCGGCATCGAGACGCGAGGGGACGTGCCGGTATGTCTGCCCGGAGCACGGTTCGCGACGCTCCGGGACCGAAGCAGGCAGCGACCAGTAGCGGATAGCGAGGACGGACATACCGGCGCGGCCCCGCCCCCACAGACGGAGCAGAGCCGCACCCGCCCCCGGGCCGCACCGCTACAGCCGCCCCCCGCAATGCGGCCAAGGACTGGCCCCCCGGTTCACATACAGCTTCTTCGCCCGGAACGTCTGTTCCTGCGCGGAAGCGTCCTGCGGTCGACCCGACCCGCCAAGCCCCTGCCACGTCCGCGTATCGAACTGGTACAGCCCCCCGTACGTCCCCGACGCGTCCACCGCGTTGGGACGCCCGCCCGACTCGCAGTGCGCGAGCGAGCCCCAGTTCAGGCCCTCCGCCCCTTCCACCGAACTCGGCCGCTGCTTCGTGCCCACCTTCACGATCTGCGTCTGCGGCTCCCGCACGACCTCCGCCCGCACCCGCCGCGGCTTCTGCTTGACGCCGTTGACCGTCCGCAGCGCGTACGTGACCCGCCGGGTCCCCTGATGCCCCTGCCGCTCCACGACCTCCGTACCGGTGAAGAGCTCAGGGTCGTGCGTCCGCCGCACGTCGTACGGAATCGGCTCGTCCCGCACCTCCTTGTGCCCGGAGATCCGCATGACGGTGACCGTCTGCCCGTCGCGCGGAAAGCTGTCGGGCGGGACGGACGTCGTGTCCTGGCCGTTCAGGCTGATCCCCGACTCCTGGACCGCTTCCGCCACCGTCGCCGCGTTCGTACGGATGGCCCGCTCACGCCCGTCCGCCATGATCGTCACGGTGCGTTCGGTCCGTACGTCCAGATCGAGGCCGCCCCGCTCGATCCGCCTGCTCCGCGAGGCCGACAGATAGGCACCCTCGGCCCGCACCCCGAGCTGCCGCAGCGCGCCGTCCACCGTGCGCGCCGTCGTCCACACCTCGCGCCGCTGCCCGTCGAGGGTGAGCTTGACCGGCCGGCCGTAGCGGACGGCGATCTCGTCGCCGCTGGCCAGAGCCGTGGTCGCGGTCGGCGCCACGATGTCGTGCGTGCCGAAGTCCACGCCTTCGTCCTCGAGCAGCTCACCCACGTCGTCCGCGAAGGTGTGCAGGGTCCGCGACTCGCCGTCGACGCTCAGCTCCACGGCCTTGTCGTTGGCGACGAAGGCGGAGGTGCCGCCCGCGAGAAAGGCGACGACCAGCGCCTGCGGCAAGAGCCGCCGCAGCGCGTCGGGCCGCTCCGGTGAAGCCTTGGGCCGCGGACTCGACCGCGCACTGGACCGCGGCTTCGTCTTCTTCCGCCGGGCGGCCCGCCGCGCCTCGGCCCGCCCACCATCGGGAGCGGGCCCGGTGGCCTGCCGGGGGAAGTAATCCCCCGGCTCCAGCTCAGGCTCCGGCCCAGGCCCAGGCCCCCGCTCAGACCACAGCTCAGGCTCAGGCTCCGGCTCGTAGGTCGTGCCGCCCCCATAAGACGACGTCTCGTACTGCGGCGCATGACTCACGACGACGCTCCAGCGTTCTCGTTCTGGTCCGGATCGGGCGAGGCGGACCAGAACCTAGCGGAGGAGTCGTCACTCTCCAAAGCAGCGCGGCTACGCAGTGTCGCGATGATGCCCGGAACCACTGGGTTCGACAGGGTTCCGGGCGTTATCAGTCAGTAATCAAATGCACGTGCCGTATTGACCGAGATCGCCTTGGCCATGGCGTCCTCGTCGATACCGCGCACCTCGGCCATGGCCCGCAATGTGACCGGAATGAGATACGGAGCGTTAGGCCGTCCGCGATAGGGAGCGGGCGTGAGGAAGGGCGCGTCGGTCTCCACGAGCACCAGATCGAGCGGGGCGACGGCCAGCGCGTCCCGCAGGCCCTGCGCGTTCTTGAAGGTCATGTTGCCTGCGAAGGACATGAAGTACCCGTTCTCCGCGCACACTTGGGCCATCGCCGCGTCGCCCGAGTAGCAGTGGAAGACGGTGCGCTCCGGAGCCCCCTCCTCCTTCAGGATCCGCAGCACATCCTCGTGCGCCTCGCGATCGTGGATGACCAGGGCCTTGCCGTGCCGCTTGGCGATCTCGATGTGGGCGCGGAAGGACCGCTCCTGGGCGGCTTTGCCCTCCGGCCCGGTGCGGAAGTAGTCGAGCCCGGTCTCGCCCACGCCCTTGACCTGCGCAAGGGCGGCGAGCCCGTCGATCTCGGCGAGCGCGGCGTCAAGGGCGCCCTCGCCGCCCGCCACGCGCGCGCCCTGCCGGGACCAGCCGTCGGGGTCGCCGAGCACGATGCGGGGCGCCTCGTTGGGATGCAGGGCGACGGTGGCGTGCACGCTCTCGTACGCGGCGGCCGTCTGCGCCGCCCAACGCGAACCCGCGACATCGCAGCCCACCTGCACGACCGTCGTCACACCCACCGCCGCGGCCTTGGCGATCCCTTCGTCCACCGTCCCCGACTGCATGTCGAGGTGGGTGTGGGAGTCGGCGACCGCCACCCGAAGGGGTTCGGGCAGCGGCGGCGCGGCGTTCTTGGCGTCTTTGGAACTGGAAGGCATGCCCCGATCCTACGAAGCGCCTACCAAAGGGACGTCATCCCGCCTTGCGGTGGTGGAAGGGATGCAGCAGCGCCGACAGATGCCAGTGGTGCTGCTTGGGCTCGCTGGGTTCGGCGGCCTCGGCCCCGACCCCGGCCGTGGAGCTGTCCGCTCCCGCCGCACGCGGCGCGTGATGCCGCTGCATCAGATTGAGCACCGACGACACCTGCCCGGCCCGCATGATCCGTACGACGTGTCCGTCGCAGTTCTGACACGTCGGCCGGCTCAGAGGCGACGGCACATGAAGGCCGTCCGCCACGTACATCACGAATTCCTTGCCCTTGGCGTCGACGTGATGCTCGATCTCGTACGACTGTTCCCAGCCGTGCCCGCATCGCATACAGGCGAAGGCGTACGACTCATGAACGTTGGTCGTCGCGGGTGCCGCGGGTATCGCGTTGGACGCCGTGGTGCGGTGGTGACCGGTGTCGGCGATCTCACTCATGCCAGCTCCTCTTGTCCGCTGGACAAGCGCTGCCGGACCGGGGTTTTCCTCCCGACCGGAAGCGTGGGGACGGGTGCGTCCCTTTGACCAGTGGACGCCTTTCCCGGAGCGAGCGCATCAGACCTGTCGACAGTTGAAGCCGATTTGGCCTTTCCATAGCCTGCAGGCCCGGTGCACGGCTCGCGCTTTGCCTTTTACGCTAGTCCTTTGCTGTCCGATGGGGTGGCCTGAGCCGCATTCTTTGCCGCCACGACCGCATCGAACACGTCGCGTTTGGGTAGCCCCGCGTCGGCCGCGACGGCGGCAATCGCCTCCTTGCGTCGCTCCCCCGCCTCCTCGCGCACCCGCACCCTGCGCACCAGCTCGTCCGGGCCCAGGTCACCGGGGTTTTTCTCCGGTGCGCCCTCGACGACGACGGTGATCTCACCGCGTACGCCGTCGGCCGCCCACTCGGCGAGCTCCTTCAGCGAACCGCGCTTGACCTCTTCGTACGTCTTGGTCAGTTCGCGGCAGACGGCCGCCCTGCGCTCTTCGCCGAAGGCCTCTGCCATCGCGACGAGGGTGTCGTCGATACGGTGCGGTGCCTCGAAGTAGACGAGAGTGCGACGGTCGTCGGCCACCTCGCGCAGCCGCGAGAGCCGCTCGCCGGCCTTGCGCGGCAGGAAGCCCTCGAAGCAGAAGCGGTCCACCGGGAGCCCCGAGAGCGCGAGCGCGGTGAGCACGGCGGAAGGGCCCGGCACGGCGGTGACCCGGATGTCCTTCTCCACCGCGGCGGCGACGAGCCGGTAACCGGGGTCGGACACCGACGGCATCCCGGCGTCCGTCACGAGCAGCACCCGCGCGCCGCCCACCAGGGCCTCGACGAGGTCGGGCGTGCGCGCGCTCTCGTTGCCCTCGAAGTACGAGACGACCCGCCCGCCCACCTGCACGCCGAGCGCCTGGGTCAGCCTGCGCAGCCGCCTGGTGTCCTCGGCGGCCACGACATCGGCCGACTCCAGCTCGGTGGCGAGCCGCGGCGGGGCGTCCGCGACATCACCGATCGGTGTGCCCGCGAGAACGAGGGTTCCGGCGGACCGGTTTCCGGTGGACGGGTTTCCGGGGGAATCAGCGCTTCCTGTCACGCATCCATCCTCGCAGGGCCTTGGCCCTGCCCGTGCGGGCAGGCCGGATCAGCTAGCGGCGTCCGGTGCGGTGCATCGCAAGGCGGAGGAGGGAGTGGACGCGGAGCGTCCGGGACCGACGACAACGCGGCGAGGTGCCGTGCCGGACGCCGGGAGCCCGGCTTGTCCGCGCGGGCAGGGCCCAGGCGCGGGACTCACACAGTCGGGTTCCCTACGATGGCGCGGTGACCAGTACCGCGTCTTCCCCGGACACCCGCCAGGGCCAGGCAGCCGAGGAGCAGCAGCCGTCGTGGCAGCACAGGCTGCGCCGTTTCGGATATGTGGCGCGGCCCACGGCCGGTGTCCGGGCCCGGCTCGTGCCTCCGTACACCGAACCGAGCCCGCGGCTTTGGGCGTCGATCGGCATGCCGAAGCAGAACGCCGATCAACTGGCCCGCTGGTCGGGCTGGATCGGCCCGCTGCTGATCACGCTCGTCGCGGGGCTCACCCGGTTCTGGAATCTCGGCAGCCCGAAGGCCGTGATATTCGACGAGACGTATTACGCCAAGGACGCCTGGGCGCTGATCCACCGGGGTTTCGAGGTCAACTGGCCCGACAAGGTCAACGACACCGTCCTGCAGCAGGGATCGGGCGTCACGATCCCCACGGACGCGGCGTACGTGGTGCATCCGCCGGTCGGCAAGTACGTCATCGGCATCGGCGAGTGGCTCTTCGGCTTCGATCCTTTCGGCTGGCGCTTCATGACGGCGGTGCTCGGCACCCTGTCGGTCCTGATGCTGTGCCGGATCGGACGGCGGCTCTTCCGCTCCACGTTCCTGGGGTGCCTCGCGGGCGGGCTGCTCGCGGTGGACGGGCTGCACTTCGTGATGAGCCGCACCGCGCTGCTCGACCAGGTCCTGATGTTCTTCGTGCTCGCCGCGTTCGGCTGCTTCCTCATCGACCGGGACAAGGCGCGGGAGAAACTCGCGGACGCTCTGCCGAGGGACGAGAGCGGGACGGTGCGCCCGGACGCGTACGTCGCCGAGACGCTGCGCCTGGGCTGGCGGCCGTGGCGGTGGGCGGCCGGGCTCTGCCTCGGGCTCGCCTTCGGGACCAAGTGGAACGGCCTGTACATCATGGTCTTCTTCTGCTTGATGACCGTCTTGTGGGACGTGGGCAGCCGCCGCGTCGCCGGGGCGTCGCGCCCCTACCTCGCGGTCCTGAAGCGGGACGTGTTCCCGGCGTTCGTCTCGACGGTGCCGGTCGCGATCGGCACGTACATCCTGTCCTGGCTGGGCTGGATCCTCTCCCCGACGGACGGCACCGGCGGCTACTACCGCAACTGGGCGGCGACGGACGGCAAGGGCGGCTCCTTCACGCTCCTGCCGGACTGGCTGCGCAGCCTGTGGCACTACGAACACGCGGTCTACGACTTCCACGTGGGGCTCTCGTCGCCGCACACCTACCAGTCGAACCCGTGGAGCTGGCTCGTCGACGGCCGCCCCGTCTCGTACTTCTACGAGTCGCCGCTGCCCGGCAAGGACGGCTGTCCCTCGGGCACCGCCGAGAAGTGCGCCCGCGAGGTCCTCGCGCTCGGCACTCCGATGCTGTGGTGGGCCGGGGCGTTCGCGCTGCTCTACGTGCTGTGGCGGTGGGTCTTCCGCAGGGACTGGCGGGCGGGCGCGATCGTGTGCGGGATCGCGGCGGGTTATCTGCCGTGGTTCATGTACCAGGAGCGGACGATCTTCTTCTTCTACGCCGTCGTGTTCGTTCCGTTCCTGTGTCTGGCCGTGGCGATGATGATCGGCGCCATCCTGGGTCCGCCCGGTTCCAGCGAGCGGCGGCGGGTCGTGGGCGCGGCGGCATCGGGCGTCCTCGTACTCCTGATCATCTGGAACTTCGTCTGGTTCTGGCCGATTTACACCGGCCAGGCCATTCCGATCGATTCCTGGCGGGCCCGAATGATCCTGGATACGTGGGTCTAGAGAGGTCCGGTGATCCTCGTTACATGGGTCTGGACATCTGGTTGTAGTGGGCACCTTGGACACCTTCGGATAACAGCGTCCTCTCCCGTCACTTCCTCCGTTTAAGGTTCTGGGCGAGCGAACCTCCCCAATTCATTCGGGAGGACTCCTGGGGAGGGGAACGCGAGATGCACAAAGGGGTAAAGGTCACTTTGGTGGGCGGGGTCTTCGCCGTCATGGTCGGGGGCGCGGGGTACGGCGCGTTCAACTTGGTGAACGGCGTGACCGGGGGCTCCGCTTCGGCGGACCCCAAGCCGGTGAAGGCGGGGCCGCCGACGAGCGGTGAGATCGGCGAGGTGACGGAGAAGTTCTTCGCCGCGTGGGCGAAGGGGGACGGCGAGCAGGCCTCCCACTACACGAACAACGCGGAAGCGGCATCGAATCTCCTGACCGGCTACCGCGACGACGCCCACCTGACGAAGGTGAAGCTCACGCCCGGCAAGGCCACCGGCACGATCGTGCCGTTCTCGGTCGATGCCACGGTGTCGTACAAGGGGAAGACCAAGCCCTTCGCGTACGACTCCGAACTGACCGTCGTCCGCGGCGAGACGACCGGCCGCGCGCTCGTCGACTGGACCCCTTCGGTCGTCCACCCGGACCTGCGGAACGACGACACCCTGGAGACCGGCGAGGCCGCGGCGCCCCCCATCGAGGCCGTCGACCGGCACGGCGCGGTCCTGGACAAGAAGGACCACCCGACGCTCGGGCCGGTCCTCGACCAACTGCGCGCGAAGTACGGCGACGAGGCGGGCGGCACACCCGGCGTCGAGCTCTACATCCAGCACGCGGACGAGGACGCGGGCACCGAGACGCTCCTCACACTCGCCAAGGGCAAGGCGGGCACGTTGAAGACGACGCTGAGCGCGTCCGCACAGCGGGCCGCGGAGAAGGCGGTGGCGCAGCACGCGGAGTCGTCCGTGGTCGCCGTGCAGCCGAGCTCCGGCGAGGTTCTCGCGGTCGCCAACAACCGCAAGGACGAGTTCAACGCGGCCCTTGAGGGGCAGCAGGCCCCCGGCTCGACGATGAAGATCGTCTCGGC
Source organism: Streptomyces sp. NPDC056486 (assembly GCF_042795295.1). Classification (NCBI taxonomy): domain Bacteria; kingdom Bacillati; phylum Actinomycetota; class Actinomycetes; order Kitasatosporales; family Streptomycetaceae; genus Streptomyces; species Streptomyces sp. NPDC056486. The sequence goes on along the minus strand of NZ_JBHTSF010000099.1, from coordinate 15,226 downwards.
GGCGATGCTCATCGACAAGGGCGTGACCAAGGCGAGCGGCCCCGCGCCCTGCCCGAACACCGCCGTCTGGCAGAGCCACCAGATCAACAACCTGAAGGGCCTCGCACCGGACGAGGGCGCGACCCTGTCGGACAGCTTCGCGCGGTCCTGCAACACCGCGTTCGTGAAGCTCGTCGACGAGGACGGCATCACGGACGAGTCGCTCACCGAGGAGGCGCAGAACCGGTTCGGCCTGGGCCTCGACTGGAAGGTGGGCGTCACGACGACCGACGGCTCGGTCCCGGCGTCCGGCGGCCCTGACCGCGCGTCGAACATGATCGGCCAGGGAAAAGTGCAGCTGAACCCGCTGAACCTGGCGTCCGTGACGGCGACCGCGATGACGGGAGACTTCCGCCAGCCGGTCATCGTCGCCCAGGGCCTCGACGACCGTGAACTGGCGCAGGCCGACGGCCTGCCCGCCTCCACCGTCGAGCAGCTGCGGCAGATGATGAACCGTACGGCGGTCAGCGGCACCGGCGCCCGCGCCATGGCCGGGCTCAGCGGCAGCATCGGCGCCAAGACCGGCTCCGCGGACGTCGACGGCCAAGAGGCGCCCAACAGCTGGTTCACGGGCTACCGAGGGGATGTGGCAGCCGCCGCGGTGGCCCAGGAGGGCGGGCACGGCGGGGACACGGCGGGTCCTATCGTGGCGGCGGTGCTTGCCGCAGGCAGTTGAGACATGTGGTCGGGGGCTTCATCAAAGCCCCCTAGTGTGGGGCCTTCCAGTGCAGAGCTTGGGGGCTCTGGGATCTGAGATCCGGGATCTGCGGAGGATCAGTGGGCAAGCGAGGGCGCGCCAGCGAGCGCAAGGGCATCAAGAACATCACGGGCACGGCGGGAGCCACGGGCGCTACAGGCGCCACGGGCACCTCTGGCGCGAGGAGCCGCAAGGTGCACCCCGGTGTGCTCGGCGGCGCTGCCGCCGTGGTCGTGTGCGGCGTGGGCATCGCCGCGTACAGCCTGATCGGCGGCGGCTCGTCCGGTGACGACGGGACGGTCGACGAGAAGCCGGTGGCCTCGGGCCCGCCGACGGCCGCCGAGGTCCGTGCCACCACGAAGGACTTCCTCACCGCGTGGGAGAAGGGCGACGTCGCGGCGGCCGCGGAGGTCACGGACGACCGGACGGCAGCCAAAACCGCCCTCACCGCGTACGCCAAGGACTCCCACCTCACCAAGGTGCAGCTGGAGCCGGGCAAGCGTGCGGGCGCCAAGGTGCCGTTCTCGGTCACGTCCACGGTCTCGTACGAGGGAAAGACCAAGCCCTTCGCGTACGAGTCGGAGCTCACCGTCGTGCGAAGAAAGCACGACGGCAAGACGCTGATCGGCTGGCAGCCCTCCGTCGTCCACCCGGACCTGAAGGACGGCGACCGCCTGGTCACCGGCGAGGCCGGTGACCCGCCGATCAAGGCGGTGGACCGGGACGGCGGCGAGCTGACCAAGGCGAAGTACCCCTCCCTCGGCACGGTGTTGGACAGCATGCGCGAGAAGTTCGGCGAGAAGGCCGGCGGCACCGCGGGCGTCGAGCTGCGCGTCGTACGCAAGAACAGCGCGAAGGCCGCCGAGAAGTCGGCGACGTCGAAGGACGACGACAAGGCGACACCCGACAAGACGCTGCTCACACTCTCCCCCGGTACCCCCGGCACCCTGAAGACGACCTTCGACGCCTCGCTCCAGGCCGCGGCGGAGAAGGAGACGGGCAAGCGCAAGCAGGCGTCGGTGGTCCTGGTGAAGCCGAGCACGGGCGAGATCCTGGCGGCGGCCAACTCCAACCCCAGCGGCTTCAACACGGCGTTCCAGGGTTCGCTGGCCCCCGGCTCGACGATGAAGGTCATCACGTCGTCCCTCCTCCTGGAGAAGAAGCTCGCGGGAGTCGACAAGAAGCACCCCTGCCCGAAGTACGTGACGTACGGCGGCTGGAAGTTCCAGAACGACGACAAGTTCCAGATCAAGGACGGCACGTTCCGCGCGAGCTTCGCCCGGTCCTGCAACACGGCCTTCATCAGCCAGGCCAAGAAGCTGCAGAACGACTCCCTGACCAAGCAGGCGCAGGAGGTCTTCGGCCTCGGCCGCGACAACTGGTCGACCGGCGCCCCGACCTTCGACGGCGCGGTCCCCGTGCAGAGCGACGCTCAGATGGCGGCCTCGCTGATCGGGCAGGGCGGGGTCCGCATGAACCCGCTGAACATGGCGTCGGTGGCGGCCACGGTGAAGTCGGGCGGTTTCAAGCAGCCGTACCTGGTCTCCCCGGACGTCGACAAGCGCACCCTGGCGACGGCCCCGCGCAAGATGTCGGGCGCGACGGCTTCGGCTCTGCGGGACCTGATGCACTACACGGCGGTCGCCGGGACGGCCGTGGAACCCATGTCCGGGCTCGGCTCCGACATGGGCGCGAAGACGGGCTCCGCGGAGGTCGACGGCCAGAAGAAGCCCAACGGCTGGTTCACGGCGTACCGCGGCGATCTGGCCGCGGGAGCGGTGGTGCAGGAGGGCGGACACGGCGGGGACTCGGCGGGGCCGCTGGTACGGGCGATGTTCCTGGCGGACAAGTAGTAGCTCTCTTCGACACCGGCTGTCCGGACCCGCTGTCCGGCATGCGAATACACGGTCGCGTGCCCCGTACACGGACAGCTAGCGTGCCGGGCATGAGCGCTACAGATTCACCCGCCAGCCCCCGTTTCGCCGCGGCCCTGGCCGAGCTGGGCCTCGCCGACCTGATCGGCGAGGTCCGCCGCTTCCCGGAGGCGACGCGGACCGCCCAGGAGGCCGCGGCGGCCATCGGCTGCGAGCTGAGCCAGATCTGCAAGTCCCTGATCTTCGCGGCGGACGGGGTTCCGGTCCTGGTCCTGATGGACGGCGCCTCGCGGGTCGACCTGGAGCTCGTGCGGTGGGAGTTGTGCGCGGCGAAGGTGACGCGCGCGAAGGCGGACGTCGTCCGGGAAACCACGGGGTACGCGATCGGCGGCGTACCGCCCTTCGGCCACGCGACGAAGACCCGCGTCCTCGCGGACCGCTCCCTGCTGAGCCACGAGGTGGTGTGGGCGGCGGCGGGCACTCCGTACGCGGTCTTCCCCATGGCGCCCAAGGAACTGATCGCCCACGCGAACGGCACCCTGGTGGACGTGCGCGAGCTCGCCAAGTGACGCCGCTGGTGGCGGCGGCGGTCCTGTTGGCCGCCGTGACGCACGCGTGCTGGAACGCGATAGCGCACCACATCACGGACAAACTGGTCGGCTTCACGCTGATATCGGGTGGCGGGCTGCTGATAGGCCTGCTCATCGCCCCGTTCGCGGCGATACCGGCCGCCGGTGCGTGGCCGTACCTGATCGTCTCCGCGATCATCCACGTCGGCTACTACGCCCTGCTCATGAAGTCCTTCAAGCTCGGCGACTTCGGCCAGGCGTACCCGATCGCGCGGGGCACGGCTCCGCTGGTCGTGACCGTCCTAGCGGCGGTCTTCGCGGGCGAAGTGCCCGACGCCTGGCAGGCGGCGGGTGTAGCGGTCTCCTGCGCGGGCCTGACGGGCCTCGCCCTGTGGGGCATACGCGGCTCGGGCCGACGCCCCGACTGGGCGGCGATCGGCGCGGCCCTCGCGACGGGCGTCTCGATCGCGGCGTACACGGTGGTGGACGGCCTCGGCGTCCGCGCTTCTGGTTCCTCGATGGGCTACATCGCCTGGCTGATGATCATGGAGGGCCTCGCCATCCCGCTGTACGCGGCGTACCGCTGGCGGGGCGAACTGGTGGGTCGCCTGCGCCCGTTCGCGAAGGTGGGCCTACTCGGAGCAGCGCTCTCCGTGGCGGCGTACGGCCTGGTCCTGTGGGCCCAGACGAAGGCGGACCTCGCACCCATCTCGGCACTCCGGGAGTCCTCGATCATCGTCGGGGCGGCGATCGGCGCGATCTTCTTCAAGGAGAAGTTCGGGGCGCCGCGGCTCGTGGCGGCGGGGCTGATGGTGGCGGGGATCGGGCTGATGCTGCACGCGGGGTGAGGGGGGCGGGGGCCAGCTCACCCGCCCCCGGCCCCGGCTACGCCCCTGCGGCGGACTCCGGCGCCGCGACCTCCGCCCACACCACCTTGCCGGGCCCGGTCCGCTCGGCCACTCCCCACCGGTCGGCGACGGCGGCGACGAGGAACAGCCCACGCCCTGAGCACAGCTCGCCGTCCGGCAAGGGGAGGGGGCGCGGCAGCTCGCAGCCGGTGTCGTGCACCTCGATCCGCACCCCACAGGCCATTCGCAGATAGCGGGTCTCCACCTCCCGCCCTCTGGGCACCTTGCCGTGCACGACGGCGTTGCTGAGCAACTCGGAGAGCACGAGCAGCGCGGCATCCTCGGCGCCACTCAACTCCCATGCCACCAAGGCTTTCCGCAGGCCTTCCCTCGCCTGCCCCACCGATCGGGGGTGGCAGGGCCACTTCGACGCGACGGCACCACCTGGCCATGCATAGCCCTCGACCTCACCCATCACGCCACCTCCATTCCGTGGATGACCCGGGGCCCCACGTCGACCCCGTGCACGGCAAACCACAGAGCTCGTCTCCGCTGCCGCTGGAGCCGCAGTTCGTCGGCCAAGAGGTAAGGCCGGACGATCGCGTTGTCCTCTCCGTCGAGTACATCGAGGACAGGCAACTCGACGTAGAACGCCGACAGTTCACGGCGACCGCACGACGCCACCGGCACGCCCCGATGGCGCCCGGTCGCCGGGAGCAGGATCCGTAACAACGGTTCGAAGTAACGGGCGATAAGGTCAGTCATGTCAGCGCTCCTCCAAGCGTTGGCCATGCCCCCGGACCGCTCCAGCGGTTGCGGGGGTTCCGTCATTCCACGCCGACGTCACGCACAGAGTGTGGCGATGAACAGCGCGTCACCAGGACACGCTAGGGGTGTTCGAGGAGCTACCGCAAGTGACTCTCTCGCAAATTTGCGACCTGTCACCCGGGCATCGTGACTGGCTGTACGGAGCAGCAACACGGCAGACTGGGCGTGACATTGAGAGGAGTCACCATGCCCGCAGGCGGGAGGCCAACGGTCCGTAGCCGGAGGCTGGGTGCGGCGCTGAGGCGACACCGTGAAGCCGCCGGCCTGGATCAGTCAGCTGCGGCCGAAGCAATCCTGAAATCCGTCACCAAGATCAGCCGCATGGAGACGGGACAGGTGTCAGCCTCGGCCCTGGAAGTCCGCACGCTCTTGGACCGCTACGAGGTCCAGAACCAGGACGAAAGGGTGCGACTGGAGAAGTGGGCTCGCGCCAGCAACGACCGTGGCTGGTGGCTCGATTACCAAGAGATCGTCCGACCTGACTATGCGGATCACATCACGCTCGAAAGCGATTCAACATACATCCGCTCCTGGGAGCCCGCCCTCATTCCCGGTCTGCTGCAAACCCCCTCGTACGCCGAGTCCGTCATCACCTCGGGCCCAATCTTCATCACGCCGGAGCGAGTTTCACAGTTGGTCAAAGTCCGTCAGGAGCGGCAGAAACGGATTGAGGACGGTGGAGCACACTTCACCGCCATCATCTGGGAACCAGCCCTGCTGGCCCTGACTCACGACGCGACGGTCTGCGGCGAGCAACTGCTGAGGCTGCGTGACGCGGGCCAACGGCAGAACGTCACCCTCCAGATCCTCCCTTGCGAAGCAAACAAGGCCGCCGGGATGTCCGGGGCGTTCGTCGCCTTCTCCTTCGGAATGGAACCCGGCGTCGAAGCGGTCACCGTACGCAATGTGGCCAATACGTCCGTAGTCGAGGCACCAGAGGACCTGGCTCTCTACGCGAACGTATTCGATCAACTACGCTCGGCCGCTATGTCCCCCGAGGAGAGCTCTGCTCGAATTCAGGACATCCTCACCACCACATCGCAAGAGATGGATGAGAACCCGTGAACCCCGAGATCGTCACCGAGTTCCGCAAGTCGTCGCACTCGGACCAACAGGGTGACTGCCTGGAGATCGCACACACCAAAACCGGGGGGCTCGCCATACGCGACAGCAAGACCCCGGTGGGACCGACCCTCACCTTCCCTCAGGAGGCATGGAACGGCTTCGTCACGGGAATTAAGTCGAACCGCCCCTGATAGCCCGAAGTCAGCCTCGCGCGTGTGCTGCCGCGACCAACTCACGAACGCCACTCACCTGTGGGTGCCGCTCTGAGAGATCGTCGACGATCTTTCGGATAGCAGGACGGTCACACACCTCGCCCCGAGAGACGCGCAGCGCTGACAACAGCTCGCGTGTGGTCTGCTCCGCCTTGCCCCACTGCCACCACGCGCGGCCGAGATCCGTATGCATGCGACCCTTGCGCTCCGCCGTCGAGAACTGCTCCGCACGCAGCGAGCGACCGGCCTGGAGTGCGGCGCCGGCATCACCGAGAGCCCAGTGAACGCCGACCTCATAGAGAACAACAGCGGCAGGCGTAATCGGAAACAGGCGCGCTGACGGGGCCTGTTGTGGAAGGCGGCGCGCTGCCCTGGAGGCTTCGCAGATCATGGCTTGCGCTTGGTCCCGATCTCCGGCCCGTGCCGCCGTATACGAGGTGGTGCACAACATCTGCGCATACGCCGCCGCCTGCGCCTGGGTCGTCAGCCCGGTGGCCTCGACCTGACTTGCGGCATCGAGAATGAGACGCTGCGCGGTGTCGGCCTGGTTCTGGTGGCGCAGGACGATGCTCAATTCCCGGGCCGCAGCCGCAGCCGCCAGCGGAGAGCCTGAAAGATCGGCGTAGACGGTGGCACGGTCCGCGGTGAGCCGCGCCCGCTCGTACCTTCCGATCTTGACCAGAACTTGCGAGGCCAGGCTGTAACAGGCCGAGAGACGCGCCAACGCGAGATCAGCGCGGGACCGGGCAGAATGTTGCGCATCAGCAAGCAGCCCCGGCAGTGTTGCCAACAGCTCAGCGTGTCGCCCCGCGTCGAAGAGGGCACGCGCCCGCGAGATACGAGCGTCGAGGGGGACAGTCGAGCCGGTCGGGTCCGGGGTGATCGCCAGAGCGGCGTCCATACCGACGAGTGCCTGGGCGGGGATGGCAAGACTGGCGGCTGCGAGCAGTGTGCGGCGGCGCATTGGGTCCTCCTCGACGCAACGTGGACCGTCCGCCGTAACTCTAGTGGGCGGGAGTGCGCCTAGCCCGAGCGCCGCACTCAGGACATGCGTCGGCACCCCCACCTTTCGGGCCGCCTCCCGCAGGAGTGCCAGGTCAGCCGTACGGCCCCGCTGCTCCATTCGGGAGACGGTAGAGGCGGAGCACCTGAGCAGGGCACCCAGGTCAGCTTGCCGCCATCCCCGGCCGATACGCCCCAGCCTTACAAGCCCGCCGGGGTCGTGGCGGTCGACGAGCTCGCGCGCCTGGGCGGAACTCCACAGCGGGTCGACGGTCCGCATCGCGCTTCCCTCCCCGAGCACTCGGCTCCGATCGGCCAGGGAAGGTCCATCGCCGGATCCGGGCCTACCCACGGTAGCGACCGATCCACGCCGGAGCGACGGCATGTGCAGAGTCTGCAAACCGCATGCACAGCAAGGCAGTTGGCTTCCCCGAATCGTGACCGGGTGGTGTCGTGCAATCACGGGCCCGCTACCCGCAGGCCCGTACGACATCACGGAGGACACCATGGCAGCAGCAGTCGAAGCACAGGCCCGCGACCCGAAGGACTACGTGGAGCGAAAGGTGTGGGACCGCGAAATCCTGCTTCTCATGCGGGACCACCCCGTCGACGAGGTGATGGCCAACCGCCTCTTCGGCGCGGCCGTCTCGTACCTGATCACGGCCATGGAGAAGTGGGGCCAGGGCCTCGAAATGTGCTGCGGTCGCCTGGTCGACCTCGCAGTTCATGTCTTCATCCTGGACACCAAGAACTATCGGGAATTCTGCGCCAGGCACTTTGACGGGAAGTTCCTGGAGCACATCCCGGAGATCGAGTTCAAGTACGACGGCTCGGTCGAGCGCACCGCCCAGATCATCGCCGATGCGGGCTTCGACGTGGACTGGAAGCTCTGGGAACGCGACTCGGGAAAGTGCGGTCCGTGCAGTCCAGGTGCCAACTGTCACTGAACCGGGAGCAATCGGAGCCGGAAGCGCCACGAGCGCTCCCGGCTCTCTGCTTGTCCACATCTGGGTGACGTTGTGTCACTCACCCGTGGGCGGGAGGTAGCGCCGATACGGTGTCGAACTCGAAGGACACCGGCCCCATCATCCTCCCGAGGAGCTTCATGCCCCACGAGCCCATGACAGCGGCCGAGTACTGGGACAAGTACAAGCCCCACAAGGGAGAGGGGGCCCAGCCCGCACCGCAGACGGATCGGTTCAACTGGACCCAGTACTCCGATCACGGGCCCGGCGCCGAAGTCCTCGGCCAACCCCGCCGAGCCCTCGAACTGGGACCGGCCGAAGGGAAGGAAGCCGCCTACCTGGCACACCAGGGCGTGGATGTGACGGCGGTGGATTTCTCCTCGATCCAGGTCGCGCGGGCCCGGACCTTCTGGCAGGGAACCCCCGGCCTGGCCTTCGTCCATGAAGAAGCCCGGGCGTTCCTCGCCTCCGGCACCACGGTGTACGACGCGATCTACTCGGTATGGGGCGCCGTGTGGTTCACAGAGCCCGAAGAACTGTTCCCGGCCATCGCCGAGCGCCTCGCCCCCGGTGGCATTTTCGCGTTCTCTCAAGCCGAGCCCGTCGCCGGGTTCTACGGGCCCCAGCAGATGCGGGGCAGGTGGCTCGAAGGTCGCAGGCACGAACTCACCGTTCTTCGCTGGCAGTTCACGCCCGAGATGTGGGCGGACATCCTCAAACGGCACGGCTTTACCGACATCGATGCTCACATCCTCAAGGCCCCCGACCCCAAGGATGTAGGCACCCTCATGGTCCGCGCGCAGGCGCCCGGCCTCTAGACCGGCAGTCGCTGCACGGCGTCAGTAATGACCGCCGTCACGAGCCTGTTGACGGCTGCCGTGGTCGGCGGGGCTGATGGTGGCGGGGATCGGGCTGATGCTGCACGCGGGGTGAGGGGGCCGCCGGGGGCGGGGGTGAGTGCGGAATATTCCGCCGAAGTAAACCCGGAATGTTGATTCAGGCGTTCCGATGCCTAGTCATCTGCCACGTTCGCCAGAAAGTTCCGGTTTACGTCGATCAGGTGATCAAGTTCCGCTCTGGCGGCAGCCAGGCTGTCTATTGTGGACGAAAGGCGATTTCGCTCCTGATTCATCGCGGTCAAGGCTTGACGGGCCCTGTCCGCGTTGGGCTCCGCCATGCAGGGGACCATCTGAGCGATGGTTCTGCTGGACATCCCGGCGGCCAGGAACGCCTGAACCAGCCCCACCCGCTGGACGTGGTCATCGCCGTAGTACCGCTGGCCGCTGGGGGACCTTGCGCTGACCAGCAAACCCTGCTGCTCGTAGTAGCGCAGTGATCGACGGCTCGCGCCTGTACGGGCGGACAGTTCACCGATCCGCATCTCAGCCCCTCGTGTGCAGTGGGCCACAGCTACTTGCCCTTGACATCGATGTGAGCATTTAGGTTAACCGATGGCTCGCGGTCCGCCGCCAGGGCATCTGGTTGCCGACCTCTCGCGTCCGTCGGCACGAAAAGGAGAAGTTCGTGATCAAGTTCGCTTTCATGATCAACCGCATCGATGGAATGACCTTCGATGAATTCGTTGAGCATCACCGAAACCGCCACGCTCCGTTGTTCACCTCCATTCCGGAAGTGCGGCAGTACGTGAAGAAGTACACCGTCTCCCACCCGGTGCCCGCCGAAGGGTATCCGAGTCCCGCCTACGACGGCCTCACTGAAATCTGGTTTGAAAAGTGGGCGGATCACGACGCCTTCTTCGCGTCCAAGAACTACAAGGAGTTGGTGAACCCGGACGAGAGGAAGTTCATCGACATGAATTCAGTGGCAGTAATGGTCACTGAAGAAAGGGTTGTGGTCTGACCCCTGCCGCCGCCTCTGCAGGTGATCGACCCCGACAACCCCTAGAGCCGGCGCTGCGCAGTCTCGACGCTGTCCCCGCCGCCCGTGTTGAACGCGATGGCAGCCTGGGGCGCATGACGGTGGATCAGGTTCACGATCTCCTCGAAGAACGGGAGCAGCTGCTCCGTCTTGCGGATTCCGGCACCGACAACCACCACGTCCCAGGCACGCTCGGACAGCGACGCGACAAGCGTGGGCTTGGCCGACGTGCCGAACGCGACCAGCGTCATGGCTGCTTCGATGCCGTGCTCTGCGAAACGGGCCAACTCCGCGTCCAGAGCGGCACGAAGGCCCTCCGCGTCGACGCCGGGTATTGCCTGCGGGTCATAACCAACAACGAGTACGGAAGACATGCGGCCCAACCTACTCGCGCCTCCCCGAGCGTGATCCGCCGGACTGGCCTTAGACCGGCCGTCGCTGCACGGCGTCGGCGATGACCGCCGTCACGAGCCTGTTGACGGCTGCCTTGGACGGCGGGCCGGGGTCGTGGTCGCGGTCGCGGTCGTGGTCTGCGAACAGGAGGTGTCCGCCTCCGACCAGGGAGAGGGTGAGTGAGTCGATGTCGGCGTCTGCCGCGATGCGGCCCCGTTCACGCTCGTCGGCCAGATAGGCGGAAACCGCGCTCGTGACCTGGGCCAGGATCGCGATGCCGCCGCCGGGCCTCGCCTGCCGCAGCCGTGTGCGCAGTTCGTCCCGGAAGGTGATGAGCGGGATGATCGCCACCGGGATCGGTCCGAACAGGGTGGTCAGCGCGCTGGTGAGGTTGTCGGCCACGGCGCCGGTGCCCGCCGACTCGCGCAGCGCACTCGCCTGCGTCTCGAGCTGCGCGGCCCGGTCGAGCACGAGGTCGGTGAGGAAGGCGTCGAAGTCGGTGAAGTGCCGGTGCAGGACGCCTTTGGCGCAGCCCGCCTCGTCGGTGACGGCCCGGCTTGTCAGCCCGTTCGGTCCGTCCCGCAGAAGCACGCGTTCGGCAGCGTCGAACAGCTGCTGCCGCGCGTCGCGAAGGTGCAACCCGGTCGGCACTCGCAGATCCTCTCGTGCGTCAGCGTGGCGGCACGCCGTTGGCAAGTGGGCACTCGCCCACTAAAGTGGGCGCATGCCCACCTTACCGCGAGAGCAGCCAGAACCGTCCCCGACCAAGCCTCATGAGGCCCGGCGCATGGCCGAGTCGTTCGGCGTGGACGCCCAACGCTACGACCAGGCCCGGCCCGGCTACCCCGATGCGCTGGTGGCGCAGATCATCGCCGGTAGCCCGGGGACCGACGTGCTCGACGTCGGCTGCGGCACCGGCATCGCGGCCCGCCAGTTCCAGGCCGCCGGCTGCGCCACGCTCGGCGTGGAGCCCGATGCGCGGATGGCCGACTTCGCGCGGGCCCGGGGCCTGGAGGTCGAGGTCGCGGCCTTCGAAGCCTGGCAGTCGGACGGCCGGACGTTCGACATAGTCGTCGCCGCCCAGTCATGGCACTGGGTGGATCCGGTCGCCGGTGCCGTGAAGGCGGCGCGGGTGCTGCGCCCAGGCGGGCGGCTGGCGATCTTCGGGCACGTGTATGAGCCGCCTGCCACGGTGGCCGAACCGTTCGCCGCCGCCTTCCGGCGGGTTGCGCCCGAGTCGCCTCTCGTCGGCCAACCGGACCGGCGCCCGCTCGACCTCTACCGCGCGGCATACGCCAAGGTCGCCGACAAGATCCGCGGGACCGGGCAGTTCAACGATCCCAAACAGTGGCGATTCGACTGGGAGCAGTCCTACACGCGCGACCAATGGCTCGACCTGCTCCCCACCACCGGCGGCCTCACCCAACTCCGCCCGGATCAGCTGGCCGACGTACTGGACGCGGTCGGCGGCGCCATCGACTCCCTGGGCGGGCACTTCACGATGAGCTACACCACCCTCGCCGTGACCGCCGTACGCGCAGGCTCCCCCACCCCTACCGGGTGACCTTCACCGTCTTCGGGTCGAAGCCGAACGGCAGCTCAAGGCGGTGCGCGCCCATCAGGTCCTCGTCGCCGAGCAGCTCCCCCGTCGGGCCGTCCGCCGCGATCACGCCCTCGCTCAGGATCAGGGCCCGGGGGCACAGTTCGAGTGCGTACGGCAGGTCGTGCGTGACCATCAGGACCGTCACGTCCAACGACCGGAGAATGTCGGCCAGTTCGCGGCGCGACGCGGGGTCCAGGTTCGATGACGGTTCGTCGAGGACCAGGATCTCCGGCTCCATCGCCAGGACCGTCGCCACCGCGACCCGCCTGCGCTGACCGAAGGAGAGGTGGTGCGGCGGGCGGTCCGTGAACTCCGCCATGCCGACCTGGGAAAGGGCCTTTTGGACTCTGGCCTCCAGCTCGGGGCCGCGCATTCCGGCCGCCGCGGGGCCGAACGCCACGTCCTCCCGCACCGTCGGCATGAAGAGTTGGTCGTCGGGATCCTGGAAGACGATGCCGACCCGGCGCCTGATCTCCGCCATGTGCTTCTTGCCGACGGGGAGGCCCGCGACGGTGACCGTGCCCGCGCCGCCGGTCAGGATGCCGTTCAGATGCAGGACGAGCGTCGTCTTGCCCGCGCCGTTCGGGCCGAGCAGCGCGACCCGCTCGCCGCGGCCGACCGTCATGTCGACGCCGAAGAGCGCCTGATGCCCGTCGGGGTAGGCGAAGGCGAGGCCGGAGACGTCCAGGGAAGCGGGAGCGGGGGCGGTAGCGGCAGCAGTAGTCACAGGGTCCATCCCAGCAGGCAGACGACAAGAGCGGCGCCCGGCAGGGCAAAGGCGTACGTCCACTGTGCACGCGAGGCGGTGACCTCGTCGATCACCGGCATCGAACCGGCGTAACCCCGGCTGACCATGGCAAGGTGCACCCGCTCGCCCCTCTCGTACGAGCGGATGAAGAGCGCACCGGCGGACTTCGCGAGGACGCCCCACTGCTGTACGCCCCGCGCCTCGAAACCGCGTGACTCGCGTGCGATCTTCATGCGGCGCATCTCGTCCGTGATCACATCGCCGTAGCGGATCATGAACGAGGCGATCTGGACGAGCAGCGGCGGCAGCTTCAGGCGCTGGAGGCCCAGGAGCAGCGAGCGCAGTTCGGTCGTGGAGGCGAGAAGTACGGACGCCGCGACGCCGAGGGTGCCCTTGGCGAGGACGTTCCAGGCGCCCCAGAGGCCGTTCACGCTCAGGGACATACCGAGTACGTCGACCCGCTCGCCCTCCGCCACGAACGGCATGAGCACCGCGAACGCCACGAACGGGACCTCGATGAGCAGCCGCTTCAGGAGGAAGGGGAGAGGGACGCGGGAGGCGTACGCCACCACGCCGATGAGCAGCGCGTAGAGGCCGAACGCCCACATCGCCTCGCGCGGCGTGGAGACCACCACGACCACGAAGCAGAAGACCGCCGCCAGCTTGGTGTGCGGAGGAAGTGCGTGCACCGGGGAGTGGCCGTGCCGGTAGAGCCGGTGGGCGTGGCCCGCACCCATGTCAGGCTTTCTCGGAGATCTCGGTGACGGAATCCGTGGACGCCGGGCCCGTGTCCGTCGTACGGCGGCGCCGCAGCGCCCAGAAGATCCCCGAGCCCGCGACGACGGTGACGCCGACGCCGATCACGCCCGCGAGACCGCCGGAGAGGCGGGAGTCGGTGATGTCCTTGACGCCGTAGTCGGCGAGCGGGGAGTCCGATGAGGCGTGCTCCTCGGCCTTCTTGTCGATGCCCTTGTCGGCGGCGACCTTCTCCAGGCCGTCGGGGTTCGCGGAGGCGTAGAAGCTGACGAAGCCCGCGAGGACGAGGGAGGCGATCAGGCCCGAGATCCACACCTTGCGGTGCGAGCGTGCGGCGACGGGGGCGGGGGCCTCGGAGGCAGGAGCGGAGGCAGGAGTCGGGGCGTCGACCAGTTCGCCGTCGACGCGGAGCTTGAGCTTCTGGGTCAGGCCGCGGGCCCCGTACACGAGGTCGGGGCGGACCGCGATGACGGCGCCGACAGTGAGCGCGGTGATCGCCGCCTCGCCGATGCCGATGAGGACGTGCACGCCGATCATCGCCGTGGCGACCTTGCCGATGGAGACGTCGGTGGTGCCGCCGAGCGCGTAGATGAACGTGAAGGCGACCGCGGCGGCGGGCACGGAGATCAGCGCGGCGACGAAGGAGGAGGCGGTGATGGAGCGGCGGGTGCGCGGGAGCACCTTCACCAGGCCGCGGAAGATGAGATAGGCCACGACGGTCGTGACGATCGCCATGTCCGTGATGTTCACGCCGAGCGCGGTCAGGCCGCCGTCCGCGAAGAGGACGCCCTGCATGAGGAGTACGACGGACACACACAGGACGCCCGTATAGGGGCCGACGAGTATCGCGGCGAGCGCCCCGCCGAGCAGGTGTCCGCTGGTACCGGCGGCGACCGGGAAGTTCAGCATCTGCACGGCGAAGATGAACGCGGCCACGAGGCCGGCGAGCGGCGCCGTCCGTTCGTCCAGTTCACGCCGTGCGCCGCGGAGACTGACGGCGACCGCTCCGGCGGCGATGACCCCGGCGGCGGCGGAGACGGGGGCGTTGATGAATCCGTCGGGGACATGCATGCGCGCGCTCCTGGGCAGGACAGGAAGAAAGCAGGAAGAAGGACAGAGCGGATCGCTCGTGAACCGTTCAATGATAGTGCCTTGTTGCGAACGGCTTGCAAGAGCAGTCGCTACCCAGTTATCCGCCGGGTCATCCCCCGGCTACCCACCCGGTCACCCCGTCACCCCTGGAGCGAGAATCCGAATATATGGGACATTAGAGGGCAGAAGGAATGTGATGGTGAGGAGTTCGGCGATGTCCGCAGTAGAACAGTTCGCACGCGCCCACGTCGTCACGGACTCTCCTGACGACCAGCTCGCTGTCCCCGCCGTCCTGCGCTACGACCCGGAGGCCGACCCGCAATCGGTACGGGTCGGCCTCCCTGGTTCCCACGGCTCCCACGAGTGGGCCTTCGCCCGGGAGCTGCTCGAACAGGGTCTGCGAGCCCCGACCACCAGCGGCGACGTTCACATCTGGCCCTGTGGGCGGGTCCAGACGGTCATGGAGTTCCACTCCGCGCAGGGGGTGGCGGTCGTACAGTTCGACGCTTCAGCGCTGATCCGCTTTCTGCGCCGCACGTACGCGGCCGCTCCCGTCCCCCACTGACGTCACTGACGTCACTGACGTCACTGACGCCCGCGTACGCGCACGATGAAGGCATCAAAGAAAACGGGGGCGGCGACGAGCGCGTTCCCTCC